>DATCFX010001418.1:0-6877 GCA_036509275.1 Pirellulales bacterium
CGGCCGGCGTGTAGGGCTGACTGGGAGCATAGGGCTGCGCGCCCGGCGGATAGCTGTTCGGCGCTGCGGGCTGGCCGGCCGTGGGTGCTTGGCCATAGGGGGCATACGGCGCACCGCCTGGCACGGGCTGCGTATATTGCACGGGGACAACGTTTCCGCCCGGACCCCGCCAAGCATCGGCTCGAGTTGGCAACGTGCTGGGACCCATCTGGCCCAGCGGCACTTGCCCGGCGGCCGTGGGGTCGCCAAAGCCGGACGTGGCACGCGGCGCCGAGCCGGCAGGATCCGGGCTTTGACCGCGGACGACGATGCCGCCGGCAGCGGTCGGCTGCTGTTGGCGGGGCGCGTCGTCGGGACTCTGGCCGCGCATCTTCCGCCGGCGCGGCGAGTTGGTCGAGTCGACGGTTTCGGTTTCCGGGCCATCGAGGTCGGGCTGCCGGAAACTGATCTTGGGTTCGATGCCGTTTTGCGGCTTGTTCATGAAAATGCCCGCCGCCCGCATGCGCCGCTGGCTGTCGCGCATTTCGCGCGTGTCGGCGATGTCGCCCGGAAAAACGGAGATGCGATTGAGAATCGTATGCCGCCGGGTGCGCGGGCTTTCGCCGTCGATCTTCACGTTCACCAGGCCCACGCGGTAGCGGTCGCCTTCCTGCACCTGGTAGATGAGATCGAGCTGGCCCGGCTCTTCCAGGAAGCGGGGATCGGCCTCGATGGCCGCGAAGATATAGCCTTGGCTGCCATACTTGTTCTGTAGGAAGGTCACGTCCTTGTCCATCGTCGCCTGGTCGAAGAACTTGCCGGACGTCAGTTGCAGATCCTTGAGCAGGCTGGTGGACGTGACCTTTTTGTTGCCGATCAGGGCGACCTCGCGAACCTTGAACCGCTGCCCCTCGTTGATCACGAAGGTCAGCGTGACCCAATTCTGTTTTTCGTTGAATTCGAGTTCGCGGCCGATTTGCGCGCGGAAGAAGCCCAGGCTGCGGTAATACGTGGTCAGGCGGTCGACGTCCTCGTCGATCTTGCCGCGATCGAGTTCGCCCTTGAACAAATACAAGAACGGCTTCTTGGTTTTGACTTGGGTCCGCAGCCGGGCATCGTCGGCAATCGTGTTGCCGACGAACTGCACGTGGTAGATCCGCTGCTTGTGTCCCTCGTTGATCAAAAACACCACGCCCGCATCGCCCAATTTGTCGCCTTCGATAATCGTGACCCGCGCCTTGGCGTAGCCCTTGGCGACGTACCACTCTTCGAGCTTGCGGCGGGCTTCGGTCACCATGTAGGGATCGAGCGAATCGCCGCTCTTGAGCCCGGTCTGCTTTTCGACGGTCCGTTTGCGGACCGTATTGCCGACGTACTTCACGTAGCGCAGCGTGGGCCGTTCGAGCAGCCGATACACGACGATCACGCCGCCGGTCGGAGCGCGCTGATAGGTCGTATCGACGCTGACGAACAGCCGCGTCTTGGTTAGCCGGCGAACGTCCTCCTCGATCAACTGCGAGTCGAACGGCCGGCCGGCCCGCGTATGGATCTCGTGCGTGATCTTTTCCAGCGAGACGTGCTGGTTGCCGACCACGCGTACGTCAACGACCTTTTCCTGCTCCATCGACCCATCGGGCTTCGGCACCGACGAAGTGCCATAACGGTGCCGCGTACCGCCCTGCGGATCGGTGCTCAGCGGCGTCTGGCCGCTGCTCGAGTCGGCGCGCAGTGCCAGCAGGGCAGCGAAGATCGCCGCGCAGGCATGAACCGCACGAGACCGATGAGCACCGGCCATGAGCACACGTTTCCGTGGTCTATTTCGACGAACCGTGAGACGAGACACGCGAAGGGACTGCCCATGTCGCCGCACGCGGCGAACCTGCCAACCGCACCAAACCTATGAGCGCATTTTCTTTGCGGCGGACAACAGGCGGCGTAGGAATACCGCAACCGGCGGGTAGAGACAAGCCGAGTTCACCAGCTTGCGAGTCAGTGAGTCAGTTGTCAGTTGTCAGTGGTCCGTTGTGAGTTGTGAGTTGTCCGTGGCGTTTAATTGACAACTGACTACGGACAATTGACCACTGACAAAGGGACAGCTTGCCATCACATCAGCTTGACAGCAGCTGCACGTTATGCGCCGCGCGGCCGGCTGCCGATGGCCAGCGACACCACCCGCTCGCGGCCGTCGTGCTCGACGAGCAGTTCGAGCGTTTCGCCGGCCTCGGCCACGAGTTTCTGGAACTCGGCCCCATCGCGGAAGGATCGGCCCGCCGCCTGGTTAATGCGGTCGCCGACGCGTACGCCCGCCAGATCGGCCGCGGTGCCCGGCACCACGCGGCAGACCAACAAGCTGCGTGGCTCGGCGACGTCCTCGCGCCAGGCGATGCCCAATCGGTAGGGCAGCCCGCGCAGCGTGACGGTCACGTCGATCGGCTTGTCGGCACCGGCCCGCTCGATTGACAGCTTCACCGGCTCCTTGGCGGCGAGCACCGGCGGGATCAAATCGGCGGCGTCGACCACCGGCGAACCCTCGAGGCCCACGACGAAATCGCCCGCCTGCAAGCCGGCGCTAGCAGCCGGCGAGTCCGGCGTCACCTGCAGAACTTTGACGCCGGGCCGGCTGCCGTCCTTATCCCAAGAGATGCCCAGACGGCTGGGTAGCGGCGGCAAGGGCTGCTCGAGCTGGCGCTTGGCCAGCAGGCCCTCGGCCCGCGAGCTCGGCCGGAAGCCGCCCACGGCCGGTTCGTTGGCCAGCGCCGCCACGACGCCCACCATCAGCCGCGTGATGCGCTGCATGCCGTCAACGTTGATCTTTTCCGCGTCATCGCTGGGCCGGTGGTAATCGGCGTGCAAGCCGGTATGGAACATCAACGCCGGAATGAAATGTTCAATGAACGTGTAATGGTCGCTGTCAGCCTTGATCTCCCAATCGAAATCGAGCAGCAGATGGCTGGGGCCATTCTGGCTGCTGAGAAGCCGCCGCAAGCCGGTTGCGGTCCGCGTGCCGTAGATCGTGAGCCGGTCGTCGCGCAGCCGGCCGATCATGTCGATATTGATCGCGCAGACGACGCGATTGAGCGCCAGCGTGGGATGGGCCACCCAGTGCTTCGAGCCCAGCAGGCCGTGCTCCTCGCCGTCCCAAAGCGCGAAGACGATCGTCCGCTTGGGGCGCGGCTCGAGCTCGACAATGGCCTTGGCCACTTCCAGCAGGCCGGCGTCGCCGCTGGCGTTGTCGTCGGCCCCGTTGTGGATATAGCCCAGCGGCCCATTGCTGGTGCTCGACGTGCCGTAGCCCACGTGATCGTAGTGGGCCCCGATCAGCACGACCTGCTCGCGCAGCACTGGGTCGCTGCCGGGCCACTGGCCCAGCAGGTTGCGGCTGGCGCCGTTGAAGGCCTGGAAGTAGCTGTTCTGATCGCCGGCGCCGGCCAGTTCGAGCTTGCGGTATTGCTGGCTAAGATAGTTGCCGGCGGCCATGCCGCCGCGCGAGCCGGTTTCGCGGCCCTCGAACATATCGTTGGCCAGCACCTCGACATACTCGCGCAATTGCTTGCTGCTGACCCCATCAATGGCCCGCTCCAGCGTCGCCGCCGAAGCAGCCCGATCGGCCATTAGAGCCAGCGGGACAAAACAGAACAGAATGGCCGAAAGTCGACGGATGTTAGTCATGTTAGCGACATCAGCGGGAAAGATGGTCGAAGGCCCGAGCGGGCCGATGCCAGACGAGACCGTGACGTGGTCGAGCGATTATTGTAACCGCCGCCGGCATGCCCGCGAACGATTTATTTGGGCAGAAAGGAAGACGGGAAGACGGTTGACGGAGAGTAGGAGAGGGGCAGTAGGTCCGCCGCCTCTCCCCTCGTCAAACCGGACTGGCAGATTTTCCGCATCCGGCTGATCCGAAGGTTTCAACTCGGGCATGCACAAGGGGCCTTCGCCGTCGTTACAGCAATCGCAGGCCGAGGCGTTGCAACTGCGCGTACGACGACACTCCTTCCGGCGGCCGGAAGGGACGCCGACTCCAACGTTGCAGGTGACGCGTGAGCGAGAGAACCACATACGGGTTCACCGCCCGAAACGCCATCCGTGGATAACATATCGAGAAGTAGTGCTTCCAGCCAGCCAACAGCCGGTTGATCCAGCCGGCCAGCATCGGCAGCAGCGTCACCGGGTTGGCGGCCAGCAGCCCGCGCAGCTTCTGGCGAAGACAGGCCACGGCCTTGTTCGCCGGGAACACGTTCAAGTACCGCTGGCCGCGGCCTTGCAGGGCGCGGTTGTACGGTTCTGATCTTCCCGACCCGTTTCTCGCTACATTCGTTGTTGCCAACGCCGAGGATCCCGCCGGGCATGAAGAATGGCAAGAACGATGATCCGCGTTTCGACGGCACGATAGAAGACCGTCTATGGGAACCGGTGCAGCATTGTTCGGCGGACGTCTTCGTGAACGATCGCCGCGAGCGCGGGATTCCGTCGAATTCTTGCCATCGCTTCGTCGACGCAGAGGAGAAAGTCTGCGCCCAGGCCCGGCCTCTGCCGCTCGTACCATCCCAGCGCTTCGGCCAGATCCGCTTCCGCCTCTGGTCGGATCAAAAGTGTTAGGGTCACCGGCCGCCTTCAAGTCTGGCTCGAACTTGTTCCCACGGCTGTCCGGCGGCGGGATCCGCCTCCGCGGCGGCCAGCCGGCGATCCAACTCGTCGCGCTGGGCCTGGGTGATTGGAATCGCCTCCGCCTCGGCCGCAATGCCGTCCCAGATTTGCTCGACGAGCAGGATGCGCTCGGCGATGCTCAAGCCCTCAAGGGAAATCGAATGATCTGTTGGATTCATGCCGTCGCTCCACCGTTGGCTGCCAGCCACTAAGGGTATCTTATCCGGCAATTGCCGCCTCCGCGAACCGCCGCGCCGCGATTCGGCACGCCTTCAGCACCCCCCTCCTACCGCCTTGTTCGGCGCTCGGCTGCACCGTAGACTGGCTAGTTTGGGATAAAGATTACAAAGCCGCTTACCTTTTTCTTGAGGGCCGCGTCCAGTGCCGGGGACTTGCGTTGTCGGTTTGCAGTGGGGTGATGAAGCCAAAGGAAAAATCGTGGACCTGCTCACCGAGGCCCACGATGCAGTGGTCCGTTACCAGGGCGGGGCCAACGCCGGCCATACGGTCGTTACCGGCGGCCAGACGTATAAGCTCTCGCTGATTCCCAGCGGCATCCTGCGGCCTGGCGTGCAGTGCGTGATTACCGGCGGCGTGGTGCTCAATCCGCCGAGCATTCTGGCCGAAATCGACGGCCTGCTGGCCCGGGGTATCAAGGTCGGCCGCAACCTGATCATCAGTGATCGGGCACACGTCATCTTTCCCTGGCATCTGGAGGAAGACCGGCTAATCGAAAGTCAGACCTCCGGCGGCGAGGCCATCGGCACCACGCAGCGCGGCATTGGCCCCTGCTATGGCGACAAGGTGCGCCGCAACTGCGCGATCCGCTTGGGCGATATGTACCGCGGCGGCTTTTGCGACACCGTCGAGCGGATTGCCAAGGAAAAAAATCTGCTGCTGGCGGCCATGACCGGCCAGAAGTTCGTCCCCTTGGACGGCGCCGAGATTCACGCCCGCTATGCGAAATTCGCCGAGCGGCTCAAGCCGCACGTGGCCGACACGACCACGTACCTGCTCGATGCCCTGGAAGCCGGCAAACGCGTGCTGTTCGAGGGCGCCCAGGGGGCGCTGCTCGATATCGACCACGGCACGTTCCCCTATGTGACCAGCAGCAACAGTTCGGGCGTGGGCATTTCGTCCGGTTCGGGCGTGCCCGGCAAGTATCTGAAAAAGATCATCGGCGTGGTCAAAGCCTACGGCACGCGCGTCGGCGGCGGCCCGTTTCCCACCGAGCAGGACAACGCGCTGGGGCAGCACCTGCGCGACCGGGGCAACGAATACGGCACCGTCACGCGGCGGCCGCGGCGGTGCGGTTGGTTCGATGCGGTGGCGGCCCGCTATGCGGCCCGGCTGAGCGGCGTCGATACGCTGGCCGTGATGCTGCTGGACGTGCTGGACGAGTCGCCGGAAATCAAGATTTGCACCGCCTACGAAATCGACGGGCAGCGCGAGACGATTTTTCCTAGTCAAGTGGACTCTCTGCGGCGAGCCAAGCCCGTCTATGAGACACTGCCCGGCTGGCGGCAAGACACCTCGACCGTGCGGCACATGGCCGAGCTGCCGGCTGCCGCCCGCCGCTATTTGCAGCGGTTGTCCGAGCTGCTGGGTTCGCCGGTGGAGATTGTGTCGGTGGGCCCCGATCGCGAACAGACGATGTTCGCCGCCGATCTGACCAGCGCCGCGATGAGCGTTTGAAGCGATTGCCAACGAGCACGGATCCGATGCAAACCGGCGTCAGCCCCACGCAAGACACGCTCGAAGTCCCGCGGGACAAGCGGCCGCACCATATTGCCATCATCATGGACGGCAACGGCCGCTGGGCCCAGCAGCGCGGCCTGCCACGCATCGAGGGGCATCGCCGCGGCGTGGCCAGCGTGCGGCGCAGCAGCGAGGAGAGCGCCCGGCTGGGCATTGGCCAACTCACGCTGTATTGCCTGTCGAGCGAAAACTGGAAACGTCCGCGGCGCGAGCTCGATTTTCTGATGCACCTGCTGGAGCAGTACCTGGTCGAAGAGCGCAAGACGCTGGCCGACGAGAACATCCGGCTGCAAGTCATCGGCCGGCGCGACGGTATTCCGGCCTCCGTGCAGCGAGAAATGGACAAGACCATCGAGCTGAGCAGCCGGCACACCGGCATGTGCCTGTGCCTGGCCATCAACTACGGCGCGCGGGGCGAGTTGGCCGATGCGGTGCGCTCCATCGCCCAAGAGGTACGGGCCGGCCGGCTCGATCCGGATGCGGTGAGCGAGCA
>DATCFX010001419.1:0-1154 GCA_036509275.1 Pirellulales bacterium
CCGGGCCTGCACCAACTCGCCGATGCCGTAGTTGACCATGGCCGTCGCAACGCCGGTGCGCAGTCCGAAACAATCGGCAAGTCCCGCGGCCACGTTGTATTCGCCGCCGGAGACGTGAATGTCGAAGGAACGAGCCTTCCGAAAGGGGACAACACCGGGATCCAACCGGTGGACCAGCGCTCCCAGAGCGAGAAAATCCAGCGCGCACGCCTCGTTGCGAATGTTCAACCCGCTCATGGACGCTCCCAACAAGCTTTTCTGACACGACGGCTTCTGCTGCTTCTTCGACAGCTTATCTGCCGAGGCCAACCAGGGCCATAGGCGGCCCTGTTGGGCGAGCGGCGCGGCATCACCCCCGCCGTGCTGGCGGATACGGCGGCCTGATGCCGCACCGCGCGCCAGGTCGGTTATTGTCGAGACTTCAGGAAAACCGGCTCCGTCTCAGGAAGCAGACGCACCCCCGGCAGTAGCTGTTGCGGCGTTCCCTGGCAGAGTTGGTTCAACTCCCACACCTCGACCCACCTTTGCCAGGTAATCGGCATCTCACCGAACAGGGCCTGCCCGCGGTCGAGCGCTGGCAAGGCGTCGGCGCCACAGCCTGCCAGGACGCGCGGCAGCACCGCCCCCTCGCCTTCCAGGTCGTAGGCTGCTTCCGTCGCGCAGTCCGAATCCGGCCAGATCAGCAGTTGTTCCGGCGTCAGATTGTAGTCGTAACAAGTCAGGCCCAGGCAGGCCCGCAGCTGTTCGCGGACCAGGGCCACGCCTGCCCACTTGTACAGCCCGGCCAGAGCCGTCGCCAGGGCGCCACGGCGCGCCGGCGATAGTTCCGCCAGCCAACCAGTCTCGGCCACGCCAGCCAAAAGCCAGCCGCACCCCTCATCGAACCGGAACCTCAAGGGCGTGTCCGATAACGCCGGGCAGCGCAATTCCATGTCGATCCGATTCGACGCGAGCCGGATCTTGCCCACGTGCAGAGACGTGTCCGCCCAGCACTTGCTCTTGTGCAGCAGGGCCACCAGTTCACGCTCGACGAAGTGACGCACGGACTGGCCAACGTGGTGCAGCGCCTCACGCTGCTTGCGGGCCGCGGCCGCGTAGCCCTTGCGCTCGGCCCGCCGCAGCTTTGCTTGCAGTTTCGGGACCGTCCCCGAGTG
>DATCFX010001420.1:0-4171 GCA_036509275.1 Pirellulales bacterium
AGGTAGCCCGCCGACCGAGCGGCCGGTTGCGGCTGATTGTACGCCACAGGTTGCACTCCAGGAGCACTGGCCGGCGGTAGCGCAGCCACGGCGTTTGCCGGCCAGGGTGCGGTGGCCGGCGCCCCGGGATTGACTGTCGGATAGGTAGCAGTTGGCGGGTCCGCCGATACTGATGCGGCCACAGCGGCGCCGACCATTGCGGCCAGCAACGCGCGACTCGCTCTCCCCGAGATCAATCTTGCGATCGAACTCGTATGACCGGCAAACATGCAAGGCTCCAATTCGAACTTGAATGATTCAGACGATGCGACGGAAGCGCGCCGGGCGCTGGCCCCCAACACGATGGCTTCGGCCGCTAGTGGGAAAACACTCTGTGCCGGAAAACCAGGTGAGTGCAATCATTCCCGGCAGCAAAACGCTGCCTGAATGAGCGCCTTTGATCTTCCTGCTAGCCAAATCGTCCAGGGCCGGCGGCGCGTTGTATTAGGTTTGTTTGTGGCGGGCGCTTCGTGAGGGATTTGCCGGAAGATTTGTGAAGATCTTCCGCCTGGGACGTTTATGCCGCGGATTTTGCCGCGCCGTGCGCGTAACGGCGCAGCCGGCAACGGTTGTGTGGCGGGGCCCCGGACGCACCGGCGAGGCTGCGTTTTGCGTCCCGGCGTGGTGGGCGGGTCAAACTGCCCCGAAGGCCGCCCGCATCACGGCGCTTGCGGCGCCGGCGCGGCGGGTGCTGGCGATTGGATGAGCTTGGCTGCTTGGGCGGCCGCTCGGAAGGGCGGTTGTCCCAGCGCCACGAACAGATCGAACTGCGCGCGGTTGTCGTTGACGAAGGCATCGATCAGGGCTTCCCTGGCGCTGACCAGCAGCCGTACGCTATTGAGCACTTCGATCGGCAGGGCCTTACCGCCGCGCAAGCGTTGAAAATCTTCCTGGTAAGCGTTTTCGGCATCCACCAGGCGCCGCAGCGAGACTTCGACCTTGCGGCGTTGCGCCAGGGCGGACGCATAAGCGGCGGTGACTTCCCGCCGCACCTGGTTTTCCATCCGCGACCGTTGATAAACCGACTCGCCCAATTCGGCCCGGCCGCCTCGAATCCGCGCAAGATTGCCGGCGCCGGCATTTTGCAGCGTCCAGACGGCCATCGCATCGAAGTCGGTGCGCGGCACGATTCCGGTGAACGGCGGGTTCGGGATGGCGTTGCCCGTTCCGCCGAATCCGCCGCTGCTGTAGCCAAGCGTCAGGAGCGGCAGCAGCGGACGCATCTGCTCCTCGCGGACGCGGATTTGGCTGCGAACGATCGAGGCGCTCGCGGCGGCCAATTCGGGACGGCGCCGTAGCCCGACTTGCAAAAAGTTGGCCAGCGGCTGGTTGAGATCGACCAGATCGACCGTTTGCATCACCGTCCCCGGCGTCCGCAGCCGCACGGCCGGATCCAATTGCAGGAGTTGTGCCAGTGCCGCCGATGCGCCTCCCAGCCGTCCTTCGGCTTCCTGCAAATCCGCGAACACCAGAAAGCCTTCGGCCTCCATCCGGTGCGTATCGCCTAGTCGACCTTGGCCGGTCGTGGCATAGTTTCGGGTCGCTTCGACGAGCGCCTGGACGTCGGCGTGCGAACGTCGCAGCGCCTCCCATTGGGCTTCGGACGAGAGCAGCTCCAGGTAAGCCCGCGTCGTGGCCAGCAAGGTCTCGTTGTTCTCCGCTTGCAGATCGAAGCGCCGGGCAATCGTGGCCTGCCGGGCGGCCAACGGATTGAAGATGGCGTCGCTCACTTGAGTCGTCAGTTGCACGCCGGGGATCGCGTTGGTTTGACCGCCCATCGTGTAGGCCCCGCTGCCCACGTAGAGCGATTGATCCGAGAGGTTGTAGATTTGCCCGGTCGGCGACTGCCACGGACCGACGTGGGTATAGTACATGGCGCCGGCGTTCAAGTTCGGAAACCATACCAGCCGCGCCTTGCGTTGCACGGCTTCGGCTTCGTTGACCACCTGGCGGGCAATATTGATGGTCGGGTTTTGTACGCCGGCCAGCCGCCAGGCCGCTTCCAGGTTGATCGGCTGAACATCGCCTTCGACCGGCACGACCGACCCGATTTGAGCCTGGGCGGTTTGTTCGCTGAGGGGCGCAGCCTGTTCCGCGGACGCCGGTCGGGCCAAGGCGTCCACCGGGGGCTGTCCCAGCGCCACGTACAAGTCGAACTGCGCCTGGTTGTATTCGCTGATGGCGTCCAGGTATTCCAACCTCGACGTCGCCAGCAGTCGCAGGCTGTTGAGCACCTCGATCGGTAAGCCGGCGCGGTTGCGAATCCGGGCCAAATCCTCGTGGAACGCGTTGTTGGCGGACCGGACGGATCGCTCCAACGTGGCAAGCTGTGCGAAGCGGGCGAACGACTGCGCGTACGCATTGGCTACTTCGAAGCGAACCTGGTTGAGAACTTCGATCTGTCGAAAGTTGCTCTGACCGAGCCGCGCCGCGGCCGCCGCGATCATGGCGCGGTTGCCAAGGCCCAAGTTTTGCAGCGTCCAGTACGTCACGAGTTGCACGTCGGTCCGCGCCTTAAAGCCATAGAAGGGTGCTACGGCTCCCTGCTCCGGGCTGTTGCCGCCGCCCCCAAACCCCGCTGCGCTGAAACCGATCATGACCTGCGGCGAGAAGGGCAGGATCTGCTGGGTCCGCAATGCCAGAAAGGATTCCCGGATGGCCGATCGCTGGGCCGCCAATTCAGGACGCCCGAGCATCGCCGTGCCAATCAATTCCGACAGCGGAATCGTCGCCGGCACCAGCGGCGCTGGCACCACCAGGCCTTCCGTGGGATGTAGCCGAATTGAAGGGTCCAGATGCAGCAGCCGCGCCAGCCGGGCCGATGCCGTTACGACGTCGCCCTCGAAGGACAGAATCTCGATATCCCGCAGGGACACTTCCGTGGCGGCCCGATGGGCGTCTGCCTTGCGCCCCTGCCCGGTTTCGGCATAATTGGCCGTCAATCGCGCCACTTCCGCCACTTCGGATCGGATTTGCACGGCAATCGCGCGGCGGCCTTCGGCCCGCAGCAGATTAACGTACGCAACGGCCACGTCCCGCAATACCTGGTTCCGCACCGCGACGCTCGTGTACTGCCGGGTCCGCACCGCTTGCCGGGCGCTGAGAAAACCAAAGATGGCATTCGAGACGTGGAGATCGTATTGAATTCCGGGGATGTTGGGCGTGCCTGAACCGACGGCGTTAGCGCCGGCGCCGACATACAACGACTGTCGCTGCAGTCGCAGGATTTGGCCTGTCGAATGCTGGATGGCGCCGGTGTGATCGTCGTAGTTCGTGCCGAGGTTCAGATTCGGCAGGATTTGCGCAGCGGCCAATTGCCGCTCGGCAACCGCCGCGACGACGCGCTGCCGCGCCAGCAGTAACTGTGGGTTTTGAACGCCGGCGAGACCCAGGGCGCTGGGCAGATCGATCGAAGCAATCTCCCCCTCCAGTACACCCGATGAAGGCGGCTGCGAAGCCTCGGCTGATGCCGGGCCGGCGGGCCCCGGCGTCGCGATCACTTCGCTGCTAGCGGGCCCCGGCGATCCGCTGATTGGCGGGGTCGCCTCGCCCGGCGGATCCGATAGCGAGGCGGACGCCGGATTTGAGCCTTCCGGGGGCAACAGCCGGACCATGTTTCCCGGCTCGGTCCCGGGCGGAGCGGCCGGCGCAAGCGCCGCGCTCCACAACAGCCAGAAGGCAGTTGCCCAGCATGGAATCGCGCGTAGCCGAACGCGGGCCACTCCGGCACTCCGCTTGTTTGCTGGCAAGAAGCCTGCGACTGTCTGGCCGTCGGCGACAGGTAAGCAAGCAGTGCCGCCACGCTCGAGCACCGGCAAATTCGTTGTTTGACGTGTCCGCAGCAAAAGCCGACCTCGAACGCGGGACGGGCGCAAGGGGCGCAGGCTACAGCCGGCGTGCCTATCGACGTTAACGGTTGGTCAAAGTTATCGGATTGTTCTGACAATGAGCATTGGGGAAACTTTGATTAGTTTTTGATTAGCGAGCATCGAAATCCGCAAATTGGCCCACTACCGCCAGTTTAAGGCTGCCGGTGGGCTTGGAACGGGGGTTCGCGGGAGCTTGGGCAGTTCGTCGCCGGTCGCCTCACGCTAGCAGCTCGCGGATCACGCGACCGTGGACGTCGGTCAGG
>DATCFX010001421.1:0-1165 GCA_036509275.1 Pirellulales bacterium
ACTAGCAGTCCGCCGCCGCCGTGGACGTAGGCTTCGAGCATGGCCCGTTGTTGGGCGGTGAGCGCGCCGGCTGGTACGTCAGCCAGAACGACGAGGCGGACGCGGCCCAAGTCTACGAGCGACTCGGGAAAGCCACGCAGCGCCGGCCCGACCTGGTTCGCGAACACCGCGCAACTCAATTGCGGGTCAAAAGCGGCCAAAGTCTGGTCAGCATGCCAGAACTGGTGGTACAGGCCGCGCACCAGCAGGACGCCCGAAGCACCGGCCGGCAACGTGAACTGCGGAGCCTGGTATCCCAGCAGCCGCAACTGCTCGCGGTCGCCATAGCGGCGCAGCGTGGTGATCGTGACGCGATCGGCCCAGCCTTCGACGTCGCCGGCTTTACCGCGGACCGGCGTGCTGACTAAGGTCGGCCGCGTGAGGCGAAAGGGCAGGTCAAAATCCTGGTATTTGCCCGCGGCGGCAAATTCGTTGGCCCGCAGCCAATGATCGACATTGCCGCCTTCGACGATCAGCCAGAAAATGGGCTGCGGCGAGGTGTTGTCCGAAACTTTCAAGCGGAACGTCGCTCGATAGTCGCCTGGCGGCAGCGTGCGGTAGTTGTGCCAGGAGTTGACATCGCCGGTCTGGCGGCTGACCTTCGCGGCTCGCCCGCCGGAAGCGTCGGGATCGGCCACGTTGCTTAAGTCGGGGGCGCCGGGCGGAAGCGACCGCATCATCGACTCCACCTCATCGGTCCAATGCGGCAACTCTTTGGCTGCCGGCGCCGCGCCCAATGCGGGCGAAAGCAGGCAGAGCAACAAGGTTCGTGCGATCGTGCATCGAAGCATCAGTCGTGGCAAGTGGTGCGATCCTTGATCGGGAGTTGCGCCAGCGCGGAGCGAGACGTCTACGGTGACCGAGTTGCATTTCCGATCGTGGTTTCGACAACCAAAACGGTCCAATAATGCAGCCGCGGCACGACCAGTTGCGGCGTTTCCGTGCCCTCGAATTGCAATCGCCCGGCGCGAAGTTCCGGCTCGGGCTCGAGGGCCCAAGCCCGCGTGAGTCTCTCGCCGGGCGGCGATCGGAAGCGGACCGCTACAGCGCTCAGTGGCTTGACCAGTGGAAACGCGTCGCTGACGCGTTTGACCGGAGGCGGCTGGACCAGACCCAAGACGTACTG
>DATCFX010001422.1:0-9327 GCA_036509275.1 Pirellulales bacterium
CGGCGTCCACATGTTCGACGGCCACGGCAAGATCCTGGAAACCCGCCACGTCCCAATGTTCGGCATTGAGCAATGAGTACCTGGGATTGACCACGGACCACTGACCACCGAAACCGGAACCCAAAATGACCGCCAGTTCGCACTTGAACGACCGGCTGCGCAAGCTGGAAACCCTGCTGCCGGATATCGAACGGCTGCCCGACGCCAAGCTGCGCGAAGCGGTCCGCGAAATCGTGCAGACGCTGCTCGACTTTCACGGCGAGGCCATGAGCCGCATCATGCAAGGCTTGGCCGAGGCGGGCCAGCCCGGCCGGCAACTGTTGGCCGACCTGACGCAGGACGAGCTTGTGGGCAGCATGTTGCTCTTGCACGGCCTGCACCCGACGGATCTGCCCGGCCGGGTCCTGGCGGCCCTGGAGCGCGTGCGGCCCGCGCTGGGTTCGCACGGCGGCAACGTTGTGCTGTTGGGCATCACGGACGAGGGCGAAGTTCACCTGCGGCTGGAGGGCAACTGCCACGGCTGCGCATCCTCGCAGGCGACGCTCAAGTCCACGATCGAGCAGGCCATCTATGCGGCGGCGCCCGACGTGTCGGCCATTCGCGTCGAGGGCGTCGTCGAAGCCCCGCCGCCGGGCGGTTTTGTCCCGCTGGGAGATCTGGCGGCCGCCGCCCGCACGACCCGTGTTTAACCCCCGTTGTTCCATCAACCAGGAGCACCGACGATGAGCGAACCTCCTCAACCAAACCACGTGCCCGGCACCTCCAAGGGCGAAGAATTAGTGCGGAAAAAAGGACGGGAACCCGGCCGCGGCGGTAAGCACGGCTACCGCAGTGCCCGCGATTCCACGTCGATCGATCCCGACGCCCACGGGCCGATCGATCCGCGGATGCCGAACATGCCGCCCGCATAACACCCGCATGGAACCGTCGAGCAAAGGCTTTATGACTGAATCCGGTAGCGAGCCAGACGTCAAGTCGGCCGAGCTTCCCAGCGCGCTAGCCGCGTTGCGGCGCTTTGCGCTGCCGCGCCCCGATCGCGAGTTGTGCGAACTGTGCGGGGCGGGCTTGGCCGATGAGCATCAGCACCTGTTGGAAATGTCCGGCCGGCAGATGCGCTGTTGCTGCGATGCCTGCGCCGTGCTGTTTCCGGGCAATGAAGGCGCGCGATATCGCCGCGTGCCGAGGCGCACGGTGCGACTGCACGATTTCGTCCTCAGCGATGCGCTTTGGGACGAACTGCGGCTGCCGATCGATTTGGCCTTCCTCTACGAAACCGGTTCGCCGTCGCAAGTGGTGGCCGTGTATCCCAGTCCGGCAGGCGGTACGCAGTCGCAGGTCGAGGCCGAGAGCTGGCGAGAACTGGTCGGGGCAAATCCCGTGCTCGCTCGATTCGAGCCGGAGGTCGAAACGCTGCTGGTCAACCGCGTCGGCCCGCTGCGCGAGTATTATCGGGCGCCGATCGACGTGTGCTACCGCCTGGTGGGCGTGATCCGCACCTCGTGGCGCGGCCTGTCGGGCGGCTCGAAGGTCTGGGCCGAGATTGATCGCTTTTTCCAAGCGCTGCACCAGCGGACCACTCCCAAAACCGGAGCGCCCGATGCCTGACTTGCAGATCGAAGTGCTGGGAGCCGAGCCCAAAGCCTTCGCGGCGGTGCCGCTGCTGGCGTTCAAATTGCGGGTCAGCGAGCCGCCGTCGGACGCCGCCCCGACCGCGTTCCACTCGATCGCCTTGCAGTGCCAGATTCGCATCGAGCCGGTGCGCCGCCGCTACGCGCCGTCGGAGCAGACCGCGTTGTTCGATCTGTTCGGGCATCCGCAGCAATGGAGCCAATCGCTGCGGAGCATGCTCTGGACGCACGCACAGACGGTCGTCGGCTCGTTCAGCGGCAGCACGACCGTCGAGCTGCCCGTGCCGTGTTCGTACGATTTCAACCTGGCGGCGACCAAGTACTTTTCCGCGTTGGAAGCCGACGACGTGCCGCTCTGCCTGCTGTTTAGCGGCACGATGTTCTATGCCGACGGGACCGGCGCCTTGCAAGCGTCGCAGATCTCGTGGGAGAAGGAAGCGTCGTTCCGGCTGCCGGTGAGCGTCTGGCAGCAGATGATGGATCACTACTACCCCAACAGCGTCTGGCTGCGCGTGCCGCGCGACGTCTTCGACCGGCTGCAGCAATACAAAATGCGGCAAGGCTTATCCACCTGGGACCAGGCGCTCGAGCGCCTGCTGCCCGCGGAACATCCACGACCAGAACAGCCGCAGCCAGAACAGCCGCAGGCGGTGCCATGAATCCGAACTCCAACTCGCATGCGGCCCCGCGCGACGCGGTGGACCAGATCGCCCAGGCGGTGCTGTACGAGGGCTATCTGCTTTATCCTTATCGACCATCGACCAAGAATCGGCAGCGTTGGACTTTCGGCGGCATCTATCCCCGCGATTGGTGCGCGGTCCAGCAGTCTGGCGACGCGGCGGCGATCGAAACCCAGTGCCTGCTGTTGGCCGATTCAGCGGCCGGCTTGTCGGTGCGCGTCCGGTTCTTGCAGCTTGTCGAGCGGCAGGTGGGGCGTCTGGCTTCGCCCGTCGCGCAGCTTCCCGCGGGCGAGACGCCCGATTATCAACCGGTCGAGTCGCTCACGGTTGGCGGCAAACTCCTGCACGCCTGGCAGGAAGCCATCGAACGCGAAGTGGACATCAGTCAGGCGTCGCTTGCGGAGTTGGTGCGCGAGCCGCGGTCGATGAGCTTCAGCTTCGGTCCGGCCTGCGACGTCGAGCCGGTGCCGGGCGAAGATGGCCGGATCGAAGCCGTGATTGTCCGCCAGCAGCAATCGCTGGCCGGCTGTGTCCGCGCATCGGCCGAGCGGCTCGCAGACGGCCTGTACCGGGTCGCGGTGCGCGTCGAGAACGATTCGCCGTGCCCGGCTGCCGAGAGCCTGCCCCGCGAGCTGGCGCAGTTGCGGTCGCTCGTCTCGGCCCATGCCGTCCTGCATACCGCCGGCGGCCGATTTATTTCGCTGATCGATCCGCTGGCCGAATACCAGGCAACGGCCAGCGCTTGCCGCAACCAGGGCGTCTGGCCCGTGCTTGTCGGCGATCCCGGCCAGGCCGACACGATGCTGGCGGCCCCCATCATTCTGTACGATTATCCGCAAATCGCCCCGGAAAGCCCCGGCGACCTGTACGATGGAACCGAGATCGACGAGATTCTTTCGCTGCGGATCATGACGCTTTCGGAAGAAGAAAAGCAGCTTGCCCGCTCGGTGGACGAGCGGGCCCGGGCCCTGTTGGAAAGAACCGACGCACTCGATCCCCAGCGGCTAGCGGCCTTGCACGGCGCGCGGCGCGAGATGCGATCCCTGGCGGAGGACGACGGCCATGCCCCTGTTCGGTGAATGGGACCTGCCCGAGGCCCAGCGCTCGCCGCTGGCGAGTATTCGCGCCGCTGGCGTGGATCTCAAGCCAGGCGACCGCGTGCGACTGCGCCCGCAACGGCAGGCCGACATCATGGACATGGTCCTGGCGGGCCGCATCGCCACGATCGAGGCCATCGAACAGGATTTCGAAGACCGCATTCACGTGGCCGTCACCGTGGACGACGACCCGGGCCGGGACTGGGGCCGGCAGCACAAGCCGGGGCACCGGTTCTTTTTTCAGCCCGACGAACTCGAACCCTTGGACGAGTGACATGAGCCCGCGCATCCTGGTGGCCGGCATCGGCAACATCTTCTTCGGCGACGATGCCTTCGGCGTCGAAGCGGCGCGGCGGCTGTCGCTGGAGGCGTGGTCCGAGGGAGTGCGGGTCGTGGATTTCGGCATTCGCGGCCTCGACCTGGCCTACGCGCTGCTGGAGCCGTACGAGTTGGCGATCCTGGTGGATGCCACTCAGCAAGGCGGAGTGCCGGGCACGCTGTACGTGATCGAGCCGGAGGCGGCCGGCCCGCAGCCCGGCGAACCGGCGGCCTGCACCGTCGAAATGCACGGGATGAACCCCTGGAAGGTTTTGCAAATGGCGGCCGCCTTGGGTGGCCCGCTGCCGCGCGTGTTGGTCGTGGGCTGCGAACCCACGCCGCTGGTCGATCCCGACGACATGCAAATGGGGCTGAGCGCGCCGGTCCAGAACGCCCTCGACGAGACCGTACGGATTGTGCAGTCATTGGTCGCCAATCATCAATCGCAGATACCCGCGGCCCCGGCGGTCACGGGGCATTGATTCGTTTGTCACTAAGGATCGAATGCAAAATAACTTCTCCGCAAACCTCTCTCCCCTTGCGGGAGAGGGCAGGGTGAGGGGCCGAAAACAACCGAAGTTATTTTGCGTTCGATCCTGACTTCGCCAAAGGAGCCGTGTATGCACCGAAATCATCACACTGAAAGTTACGGGCTGGTCGCGCTGGTGGTGGCCGGACTGATGGCCTGCCTCGTCGCGTTCATGCTGCCGGATGTCAAGCGTTACCTGCGTCTTAAGCGGATGTAAAACGCGAGGAGTCGATTGCGCCGCGTCCCTGGAAAGACCGCATGCACGAGCTGTCCATCGCTATGAGCATCATCGACATGGCGACCGAAGAGGCCGAGCGCCGGCCGTCGGAGCGCGTGGCTGCCGTGCATCTCAAACTCGGCCCGCTGTCGGGAGTGGTGAAGCCGGCGCTCGTGTCGGCCTTTGAGCTGGCACGCGAGGGCTCGGCACTGGCCGACGCTTCGCTGGTGATCGAAGACGTGCCGGTGACGATCTGGTGCGACCGCTGCGATGCCGAAACCGCGCCGGTGGCCTTGAACGAACTGCGCTGCGCGGATTGCGGCGAGCCGGCCGCGCGGCTTGTGCATGGCCAGGAGTTGGAAGTGACTGCCTTGGAACTAGAAGCCTTGGAATTGGAAGCATGATGAGCACCCGGCTGGTCGAAGTTCGACAAAAGGTGTTGAAGCAAAACGACGTCGTCGCCCGGGCGCTGCGCGACGACTTCCAACGCTCCGGCGTGTTCGTGGTCAGCCTGGTTTCCAGTCCCGGATCGGGCAAGACGGCCTTTCTCGAGCGGACGCTCTCGGCCCTGGCCGGCAAATACCGCGTGGCCGCGCTCGTGGGCGACCTGGCCACCGACAACGATGCCCGGCGGCTGGCCCGCTCGGGCGTGCCGACCCGGCAGATCATCACCGGCACGGTCTGCCATCTGGAAGCCGCGATGGTTCGCGAGGCCCTGGAAGGCTGGCCGCTGGACGCACTGGACTATTTGTTCATCGAGAATGTCGGCAACCTGGTCTGCCCCGCGTCCTACGATTTGGGCGAGGCGCTGCGGTTGGTGTTGTTTTCGGTCACCGAGGGGGAAGACAAGCCGCTGAAGTATCCCACGATCTTCAACACGGCCGATTTGGGCATTCTCACCAAGATCGATCTGGCCGCCGCCGTCGAGTTCGATCCGGCCGCCGCGATGCACTCCGTGCAGTCAGTTCGTCCCGGCATGCCGCTGCTCGAGGTTTCCGCCAAGACCGGCCAGGGCATGGGCGCGTGGATCGAGTGGCTCGAACAGTGCGCAGCCGACCGGGCCGTCAAGACGGCTGAGTGACGACGGGAATCCGGCGCGGCTGGCCTCAGGCCTGCGGCGTGGGAGCGAACTTGCGCACGCGGCCGGTCGGCACCCATTCCAGTACGAACAGATTGCCGCGGCTATCAACGGTCAGCGCGTGCGGCGCGGCAAAGCGATCCGGTGCGTTCTTGTCGACGCCCTTGCCCCTGCCATCGCCTAGCGTGGCCACCGGCTGGTCGTCGGCATCGATGATCGTGACCAGGCTGCCCAGGTCGGGAATGTACAGATGCCCGGCGTGCTGGTAGAAGCAGCACGGGTTGCGAACAAACGGGCCGGACACCGTGCGCTTGTAGTCCAGCTCGAGCGAGTAGACTTCGTAGCGGCCGTTGGTGCGGTCGGCGATATACACTTCCGGCTCGCTGCCCAGAGTGCTGATCCAGATGCCGTGGCAGGTCTTGAACCGTCCGTGTTCCTTGCCGGGGCCACCGATCGTGCGCAGATGCTTGAAATTGCGATCGAATCGGCTCACGCGCTGGCTGCCGTAGCCATCAACGACATACACGTCGCCGGTGGGGCCGACGGCCACGTCCGTGGGACTGGTCCAATCGAACTTTTGCGAGTCGGACGATTCCTTTTCCACGTTGCCGATCGTGTACAGCACCTTGCCTTTCAGGTCGGTCTTGTAGACCCGGGCACCGATTCGCGGCTGGCTGTTCTTGGCGACATTCTCGGTGAAATACAGGAACTCGTCGTTGCCTTCTTTGCTCCAATAAATGCCGTGGGCGGTGGCCACGACCTGCGGGACCGAGTAGCCCACCTTGTCGCCAAAGTCCTTCGACCACGTTTCAACCAGGTGCCCATCGCGGTCGAACACCGCCACGCACGGGCTGTCGGAGCGCGAGGTCACGTACACGCGGTCCTGCGAGTCGACGACGATGCCGCAACCGAAGCCATAGTGCATGCCGGCCGGAAGCTGGCCCCAATTCGGGTCCCAGGTAAACGTCCATTTGCCGCTGCCGATTTGCACCGGCGGCTGTTTTTGTTCTTCGGCTGCCCGCAGCGACGGACAAGCCGCCGCAGCCGCGGCCGCCGCCCCCAGGGCCACGAAATCACGCCGCGCCAAACGGGCAGGAAACAGGTAGTCGCTCATCGAAAAACCTCGCAGTGCGAAAGTTGGGCGGTTGGAAAGGCAGGCGGATCGGGTCGCAGGCGTGTCATGATAACCGAAGCGGGCGCGGCATGCGAAAAAGTGTTCGCGGCGGTAGTGCCTGAAAGTCTGTTTTGCCGCCAAAAGCCTAGGGGGCGACACCGCCAGCGGGCGGATGTTCGGCGAGCAATGTCGCCAGCCGTTGTCGAAGCAACTCCCATCGCTCGGTGGTCGGCGCAGGGTTCGGGCCATTATCCTGCACACTGAACCCAGTTGGGACGTGGATAAGGCGCAAAGAACTACCGCCGCCGTCCAATCGCCGCGATATTGCGCAAAGGGCGTTCTCGTCCATGCGGGTAGCATTGCGAATGATGGCTGAAAGGATGCGTTGCTGGTCTGGCGGTGCCACGGGCGGTTGCGGGCGAGTGCGTAGCACATAGGCTTCGTTCAACCACTCGACGTGGCTCAATGGGCCGGTGAAGACAATGACTTCCGCCTCTGGAAATAGCCGCTTCGCTTCGGCTACCTGCTCGTCGGTGCCGTCCTTGACGTAGACATGCCCAGCGCCCGGTTCGCCAAAAAGCAACCTTAATTGCCAGGGCGGCTGCGCGGCGTCGTGTACGGGGTCTGCACGAATCCATCGCCCTTCGCCCTCGGCCGCCGCGGCGCGCTCTTCCCACCACAATCGCATGCTGGCGTACCATGCCATCGGCAGCGACAGCAGGACCATCGCCGAAAGCAGTGTCCGCAACCTAAAGGCGAACCAGCGGCGTCGGGGTTTGCCGTTCATGCATGCATGATACCCGGGAAAGACAATTTCGCGAATTTCGCCAGCCATCAAGAACGCTACGCCGGCAGCAGTTGCCGCAACGCTCGTTCGATGATGGCCTCGGCGCCGGGGCGGACCCAGCAGTAGCCGTGCTCGTCGCGATAGCCCTCGCGAAAGGCGGCATCCGTGGGAATGTAGCCGGGGGCGCACTCGCCGAACCCCAGCGACAGCACAAAGCCGTCGGGCAGCAGCCGTTGGGCCAGAAGCTGATAGGCGACGAAACTCTCGGCCGGAAACAGTACGAGCCGCGACAAGCCAAAGTCGATCATTTGCAGGTCGATCGCATGCCCGGCTGGGTTGCGGGCAAGCGAACTGAGGCCCAGCGCCGCTTCGGCCCGCCGGTACAGCGGCAAGTCACTGGCCAGCCGGCTGCGCAGTGCCGGCTCGGCCATCGAAGCCAACTCCGAGTGCGGCAGCAGCATCGGTTGGTTGCGGCAATCGAGCTGCGCGAGGGGCTTGCGCTGGGTCGAGCGCCAGGCTTCGGCCATCGCTCGATAAAGCCGATCGGCCAGTTCGCCGCGCACGCCGGGGCTCCCGTCGTTGTATTTGCCGGCAGTCACGTCGCCCGCGCAGCCGGTGGCGTAGATCTGGAACACCTGCGGATCGTCCTGCTGACGGCGGCGCCGGGCGAGCGAGACGAAATCGCCGGAGATGTCGCCGTCGCCATAATGGCTCATCGGGTGGCAGGCGTAGGTGCTCAAGGCCGCCAGGGCCCGATCGCCGTCCCAGAAGCTGATCGTCTTGAGCCAGGGATCGATCGTGCCTTCCGGCGCATCGCGCAGGCTGCTGTCGGTCGTGCGCGAATAGCGGCCAAACGACGCGCGGCCGTCGGGCAGGAGCACGCGGCGGTTCGAGGCCACGCGCTGGACCTTGGCCTGCCCCCGCCCCAGATGCGTGACCGGCCGCGAGGCCGCCAGGCCGCTCCGCAAGGCGGCGGCCGCCGCCTGCACGGCATGCTCATGAAAATCGGCGTCGCACATCAGGCCGCCGTGCGGCGCAGCGGCCAGCAGCTTTTGGGCGGTCAGATCAAAATACGGCGCATCGTGCTGGTGGACGGCATGCACGAGCACGCGCGCGGGCGTCGTGCCGGCGGCCTCGGCCAGCACCTGGCGCCAGCGGGAGAAGGCGTCGTTGCGCAATTCGCACCAATCGATCGCCACCAGCACGATCGGCGCTCCGGCGCCTTCCAGCACGAAGCCACGCGCTTCGAGCCGGTCGGCGATCCGCAGCGCCGGCTGGAATCGCGTCCCCAACAGCGGATGGCCCAGTCGCGGCGTCACATCGCAGGCAAACACCGACAGGCGATAGCTGCCGGCACCCGGGGCAGATGCGGGTTCGGCGCGAGACCAATTCGGGCGCATGCCAGCGGCCAGAGCAGTACACGCCGCCAGCGCACCGCGGCGCGAAAAGCGCAAGTCGCGACTCATGGGGAAGGGTCGACGGGGCCGAGGGATCGAGTTGCACGCTTGCGAATTCTAGCGCAACGACCGACCAATTGTAAGCCGCTGATTGCAACGCCTGGCAGGGGCGTACGGTTTCGGCCACTTGCCGCCGCCCACGCTCGCGTTTTACCATACGCACGCAGCCGCTTTGCCGCGCGCTTGAGCAAGGCTCAAGCATCGATCGGGGTGCTGCGGCCAGTGACGACGTGCCTGGGACCTGGGTTGTAGCACATGCCGGCGGACTATCTGCAATGGGCCGGGCACATCAAGCGGCTGGACGCGGCGCTGGCCCGGCTGCTGCCGGCCGCCTCGGACTTGGGCGTGCCCAGCGCGGCCGGGCAGGAATGGTTCGAGTTGCTGCGGCACAAGCTCATGCCGCAGGTCAGCGCGCCGGAGGT
>DATCFX010001423.1:0-2856 GCA_036509275.1 Pirellulales bacterium
CCGGGCCGCGGCCGTCGACGGAAACGGGCTGTCGCCGATTTCCAGCTCGATGACGCGTTTGCCAGCGGCCTTGAGCGTGCGCGCCACGGCCAGGACATTGAAGGCCGTCTCGTAGCCGACCGTCGCGGCAAATTGACTATAGCGAAGCGTCATCGCGCGGGCGTCTCGAAAGGAGGTGGAAAATGCTGGGTATTGAGCCCATACGGTTTCTGCTTTGCGTTTTTCCGTAGCCCAGCCCTTCGAGGGCTGGGATCTGTCCGCCGCGCCCGAGATCCGCCCTCGTTTTCCGATGCGGCCAAAGGCCGCATCGGAAAACGAGGGCAAACGCGCGGTGCTCATGGAGTCCCAGCCCTAAAGGGACTGGGCTACGGAAAACTATAGGTGCGCGGCAACCTGTCTACAAATGCGGCGCTCACCCGGCGTCATTCGGAGTCATTTAGGGCCGTGGATCGTGCGGAGCCCGTCTTGTCGCTGCATGGCGCCCGTCATTTCATGGCAATCGTGCGGGCCAGCGGACGCAGCACGTTGTCCACCACGTAGCTGTCCACCATGTCATAGCAGATGCGCGAAAGCTGCTCCAGGGCCGACACGAACGTCATGTCGGGGCCCAAGCTGCCGTATTGCCGCGCGGTTAAGTACACGCTGAGTTGGTCCTCGGGATAATCGCCGGTGCGCACCTGGTAGGCGTTGGTGCGGCTTTCGATGCTCAAGCGGCACTGCATGCGGCATTCTTCGTCCAAGGCCAGCGTGATGGATGGCTCGTAATTGATGACGCAACCGCCGGGCAACTCGCCCAGCCGTTCCAGGGCCGGGCTCACGCCCAGGGCCTCGGCCACCAGTTGGTTGTGGTTGCCGCGATACGTGAAATCGAAGCCGAACAACAGGTCCAGGGCCTCGCAATCCAGCGGGCTCACCGACAGCATGTACGGGGCCAACTCCAGGGCCAGCCGATGCTGCTCCAGCGCGTCGTCAATTTCTTCGGGATTCACCTGGCCGCTGCATACCCGGCGGTGCTCGATCGTGGCCCAGCGGTACTGGCCGCGGTCCTTGTCTTCTTCCAATACGAAGTCACCTTTGTCGCGGCAATAAAAATTGCGCATCGTCGGATACTTCTTTTGGATCCGCTCGAAATAATGCAGGACGGTCTCGCGGTTGGTGGGCAACTCCATTTCCGTGCTGAGGTTCATGTTGACGTAAAAATCGTCACACAACGAACTATATCGATTCATCAAGAGGTTCCTTGCGACGAAACGAACGGGCGGCGGACCTCTGATACCGTCAGCACGACGCAAACAAGTTGGATTGTGCCGCCAAACGCCCAGTATAGAATGGCTTCGGCGAGACTGTCAAAGCCGCAAGACCGGCGATCGCATGGGCGCGAACCTGCCGGCCCGGCTCGCGGCCGCGCATTTAGCTTTCCGCCGGAAAAAGAAGTTCCATGATTGCCAATGCACGCGAGACACAGTATCACGAGACAGCGTGTACCGTCTCGGTGTTCGCCAGCGAGTTGGGCTGGATGGCATTGATCGAAAGCCCTTGCGGCGTACAAGGGGTGAAGTTCGGCCAGCCTTCGCCCATTGCCGCGCTGGCGGAGATGGTCTTTGAGCCAGCGATGCTCGGCGAGGTGCAGACCACCGGCCCGCTGGTCAGGCGGCTCCAGGCTTTTGCACGGGGCCGCTACGACGATTTTCGCGATGTGCCGCTCGATCTCGGCCGGCAAACGGCCTTTCAGCAGCGTGTGGTGGCGGCCTGCCGCTCGATCCTGCCGGGCCAAACACGCAGCTACGGCGAGTTGGCGGCGGCAGCGGGTGCCCCGCGGGCGGCTCGGGCCGTCGGTAGCGTGATGGCGGCCAATCGCCTTGCGCTGCTCGTGCCGTGTCATCGCGTACTGCGCGCCGGGGGCCAGCTTGGCGGCTATTCGCTGGGCTCCGGACTCCCCCTCAAGCGGCAATTGCTCGACTTGGAGCGCGGGATGCGGCCGGCGAAAAAACGCTCGCGGATGGGCGCAAAGCCTGTTGCGGCCGGAATCTGCGACGCAATCGGTGCCGGCGGCTGACAACCGGGCTGGAAAATCTTGGCCCGCTCGGCGAGAATGAGGCTCCTACGCCAATGGTCCCGCCTCCCCACAACCCGCCTGGATGACGTACGCTTTCCATAGAGGTTCCCCCGCGCGCCGGCTACTAGCCCGCGCCACTGCCTGCCGATGATCGCTACCTATGATCATGGAGAACTCTGAAAACTGGTCGGTCGAGCGCCGCAGCGACGGCGCCGTCATCGTGCGCGTCGCCTCGCGGCAGCGCGTCGGCCAGCGCATTCCCGACGCGGTCTTTGCCTTCCGCTGCGGCGATCCGCAGTACGGCATTTGGGAACAGCGTCTGCGCGAACTCGAAAGCCGCCGCCACGGCTCCTGATTCGTGTACGCGCGAAACTCACCGCGCGCGTTGGTGGTGCCCGAGCGGATCGATTACGATAAACGGCCCACGAGTTGTTCGTGGCTTTGCCGTCTCGGGGGAGATTCGCGACTGTGCAGTCCGCCGTGCCCGCAGAAACTCCGGCCATCGATGTGCAGGAGTTGCGCAAGACCTATCGCGACGGCCTATTGGGTCGACGCAGGGTCGAAGCACTCAAAGGCGTGACGTTTCAAGTCCGGCGCGGCGAGATTTTTGGCCTGCTGGGTCCCAACGGCGCCGGCAAGACGACGCTGATCAAGGTGTTGCTGGGCGTCGTGCGTCGAACTGCGGGCCAGGCATGGCTGCTGGGTCGGGCGGCCGGCGATCGCCGCGGCCGTGTTCACGTCGGCTATTTGCCGGAGAACCACCGCATTCCCCGCCATCACACCGGCAATTCGGCGCTGTC
>DATCFX010001424.1:0-1456 GCA_036509275.1 Pirellulales bacterium
TCTCACCCGACGCTCAATCGAACCTCACGACCGCGGCGCAATCGTCCGATGCCGACGGCGGCCCGCCGGACAATGCCAACGCCCCGAAGCCGGGCTATTTCAGTGGCAAGCGCTATGCTAAAAGCCAGCCGGGCGGTACCTCGAGTTCCGGCTCCGGCGATCCCAGCGGCGGCGACCCGGACGGAGATTCCGGGCAGTCGAGCAGCTCGGTCTCCAGAGATTTTGGCAAACAGCCATCGAAATCCGGCGGTTCGCACCACGGCAAACGCTTCGCCGAGCAGTCGCGCTCGCTGGTGTCGATCACGCGGCCGATCAAGCTCGAGTGCCACGCCGACCGGCTGGTGCTCGCTTCCGACGACGGCGATCCGGACAACAACAAAGTGATTCCGCTCGGCGGCTTCGTGCGGGATTCGGTCGACCGCTTGGAGACCGACATTCACGATCGAATCGGCTCGTGGGGCATGGCCGGCCGCGGCATGCAATGGCATCCGATCGTCGTGGTACACGTGGCGCCCGACGGAGCCGAGCGTTTTGCGACCGTGCAGCGAATGCTCAAAGGCGACGGCCTGGAAGTCCGCGACAAAAACGCGCCGGCCGCAAAAACGCCCAGCCCATAACCGGAAGCATCTACCCGTGAAGCGACTACTGGCCATAATTTTTCCCTGCCGCTGTGCCGTCGCGATGCTGTGGATCTCCGTCTTCCCCGGCACGCTGCTGGCCGACGAGCCCGTGGCTCGCCGAACGTCGACAGTGGTTACTGCGGCCGAATTGACGCTCGGCGCCCCGTGTCGGATTTCAACCAAACGCGAAGGCCGGATCAGCATCTGCTACGAGGGCACGGTGAAGGCGGTCGATCAGCAGCAGATCACGATCCTTGCCGAGCGGTCGCAAGTGACGTGGTGCAGCAAACTGGTTCGCTACCCGGTATTTGGCTCAGCCATCGGCTTCGGCTGGCAATGGAGCGAGGACTGGGAGCCTCTGAACAACCAGGAGATCGAAATCGCGACCGAGAACATCCATCGCATTCGACTGTTGCAGGGGCCGTTTTGCAAAAAATCAGACGGGCCACAGGAACACCCAGGCGACGAGCAGGCGAAACCAAGCGCAGCGCAAGATGTCACCGAGCAGCCCGAGCATCACGACGATGCAGAGTAAGCAGCCATGTCTCAACAATCGAGCGAAGTTTCCTTCGGCAGCGACTCGTTCCTGGATGTGATGGCCAACATGGTTGGCATCCTGATCATCCTGGTCACGATCGCGGTCATGCACGCCAGCAAATCGCGCGCGAGCGCGGTGCCTGTCACCCCGCCGGAAGACCTGACCGGCCTTTCGCGGCAATCGCAGGCGTTGGAGCAGCAGATGCAAGCGCTGACCGGCGAATCCGGACGCATCGGCCGATCGGCGGCCGAGCGTCAGAGCGCGTGCGACCGGCTGGCGGTGCAAGTGGCCGGCCGCC
>DATCFX010001425.1:0-3133 GCA_036509275.1 Pirellulales bacterium
TGCATGGTGCCGCTGCGGGCCAGTGCGAAGGAAGCTCGTCAAAGGCCGCGGCGGAGCGTGTTCGTCTATATTCCCAACGGCGTCAACGGCATGACCTGGCAGGTGACCAAGGCCGGGCGCGATTTCGAGCTTTCGCCGTCGCTCAAGCCGCTGGAACAGCATCGGCAGGACCTGACGGTGTTTAGCGGCTTGCACCATCCCAACGGTCTGGGCCAGGCCCACGTGTGTGCCGATACCTGGCTGACCGGCGCGAAGATCGACGCACAAAGCGCGCGAAAATACGAGAACACGGTTTCGTGCGACCAACTGATGTCCGAAGTAACGGCCCAGTACACGCGGTTCCCCTCGCTCGAACTCTCGATTGCCGCGGGCACGGGCCGGCCGCTGAATTCATCGACGCTGGCGTTTTCGCGCGATGGCGTGCCGCTGCCGGCCGAAGACAATCCGCGGCACGTCTTTGCGCGGATGTTTGGCGAAGAGCCCGGCGGGCTGGCGGCCCAGCGTGCGCGGCTCGGCAAGCGGCGCAGCGTGCTGGATGCCGTGCTCGACGATGCGCAGGCGCTGCGGTCCGGCCTGGGACAGGGCGACCGCTCGAAGCTCGATGAATATCTGCACGCGGTGCGCGACGTCGAGCAGCGCACCGAGCGGCTCGACGCCTGGCTCAACGTGCTCAAGCCAAAAGTCGCCAAAGATCTGGCCGCGCCGTTTCAGCGCGACGTGCCGAAGCACGACGCCGGCGAGTATTGGCGGACGATGTTCGATCTGATCGTGCTGGCGCTGCGCACCGATCTGACGCGCGTCGTCACTTATATGAATGGCTCGGAAGGCAACGGCTTGGCGATTCCCGAAATCGGCATCACGCAAGCGCGGCACAACTTGTCGCACCACAACGGTGATCCGGTGGTGCTCGAGCGGCTGGCCAAGAGCGACGCCTTCATCATGCAGCAGTTTGCCCACTTCCTCGACGAGCTGCGCTCGGTGCGCGACGGCGACGAGTCGCTGCTGGATCGCACGATGGTGCTCTTCGGCAGCGGCATGAGCTACGGCCACAGCCATTCGAATAGCAACCTGCCGATCCTGCTGGCCGGCGGCCGCGGCCTGGGGCTAAAGCAGGGCCAGCACCTGGATTACAACCAGCCGCACGTTGGCAATTACACCCTGAGCTACGACGAATGGCGCAGCCTGTGCGGCAAGCCGAAGGACGGCAAAGCCCGGCTCAGCAACGTGCTGCTGACGATGTTGCAGAAGATGAACGTCCAGGCCGAGCGGTTCGTCGATAGCCTGGGGCCGGTCTCCGAGGTGCTGACGTGAATCGCTTGCTCATCGCGCTACTGCTGCTGATGCTGCCGGCGAGCGGGCTGCCCGCCGAACGGCTGGCTGCCGTGCGGCCAGATGCCCAGCGCGCGCTGTCAAAAACCCCCGCGTTTCCGGCCTGCGGCTCCGAACGTCGCGTCAAGGGCACGCTCGTGACCGCCGACTTTATCCATCGTGCCGGACAATTTCGCCGCGCTGAGAACGGCGAACTGGTCGACTTTAAGCTCGCGCCGTACGGCGCGATCCGCTATCGCGGCGCCGAGGCCGATCTGCGCGACGTGCCGCTGGATACCGAGTGCGAGCTCTGCCTCGTGCCGGATGCGCAGGGCGATTTCACACGCGTGGCCTTGATCGAGTGCCTGGGCAAACACGATCCCGCGGCCACGGAGCAGCAACGCCAGCGGTTTGCCGCATTTACCAAGTTCCGCGGCCTGCCGGGCTGGATCGATCGGACCGCAGGTAACAAGCTCTCGATTACGCTGTTCAGCGGCCAGCCGGAGCGGTTCAAACAGGCATGGCTGGGCGATTTCAAAATCGGCAAGGAAGTCAGCGTCGTCGTGGCCAACGACGAACTGCGCACCTGGAACCCCCGATCCGACAGGGAACGCTCGACACTCGTCGAGATCTCCGACGGACCAGCCGATTGTTTCGGCAGCAGCGGCGTGCGTCTGGTGATCGCGGTCCCCAACATGCTGGAAGGTTTTCGCCGCGGGCGCGTCGTGCGCGTGCTCGGCGCGGGCTGGCCGGTCAAAGAGCAGTTCTATGGCGAGAGCCTGATGGGCTATGGCTTCAGCCGCCAGCAAACGGCCGAACTGATGGAGTTGACGCCGAAAGAATACCCGCGGCAGTTCCCCTTCCGCACGGACTACGGCAACGCGCACCTGCCCTGGTACCGGCTGCAGCCGGGCGAGCCGGCGCCGCGATTCTCCGAGCATCTTGTCTTTGGCGCACTGCTCAAGGTCGCCGCCGACGGCCGCTCGGGGGAGTTTCGCACCGACCGCACCGGCGAGCGGGTCGACTTCCAATTCACGCCCGATGCGGCAATCAAGTACCTGAATGCCGCGGCCCTATTGAGTGACATTCCGCTGGGGACGCGCTGCCGTTTTCATCTTTACCAGGACGAGCACGGCGAGTTTCGTTTGGCGACGCTGGTGAGCGATGAATTCAGCTACCTGGCGGCCAATGTGCTGACGTATCGGATCGAGCAATTGCTGCTGGCCGAGGGCCAGTTGCACGTCGCACGACGGATTCCGGAAGTCAAGAACTACAACGGCGACATGGAGCAGCCGCCTGACATCGGCCGCACCGCGTTGCGCGTCGACCGCACAACGCGCGTCTGGAAGGGCGACACTCGGGCGGAGCTGGCAGACCTGGCCGTCGGCGATCTGCTGCTGGTGAACGTGACCGACGACCAGGCCGGCGCTCCGGCGCGTTGTATGGATGTTTGGATCGGCGCCGAAGCGCAGCAGCACGCGACGGCCCAGCAGGCGAAGCGGCGACCGCCCACGAAGAAGTGATAACTCGAGCCCCTATGATCCAGCGCAGCCTGATTGCCGTCGTCGTCGCGTTGACGTTTGCCGCCGCAGCGGCACGCGGCGCCGAATCTGACCGTGGACAACTGACCACAGACCACGGACAACGGGCAGGCCTCGATCCGCTGGTGAAGCCGTTCTTCGCGCAGCATTGCACGAAGTGTCATGGCCCGCGGAAGCACGAGGGGGATCTGCGCGTCGACACGCTGGTGATCGACTTCCAGTCGCCGAAAACGATGGGGCACTGGGAGGAGATCATGAATCGGATCAACTCGGGCGACATGCCG
>DATCFX010001426.1:0-2364 GCA_036509275.1 Pirellulales bacterium
CGAATTGTCGCGATGGAACTCTGGGACGCCGAGTACATCGACATGCTCGGAGCCGGCCACATCCAGTTTGACCGTGACGGCGGTCACTTTAGCTTCGGAGCGGTCCAAGCCGGCATCGATTGCCACTACGGACCCGCTAGCTGTGCGAAGGCGGGGGCAAGACCTCGCGGCGAACCCACGACCGCCGCCGTGGATATGGATATTATCGTCTCCCTACTGGGGGCAAGATCTCGCGGCGAACCCACGACCGCCGCAAGGACCGTGGGCCGCTGCACATGGTTTCGGCATGGGCGAGCAGCCAGCGCCTCGTGCTGGGGTAGCAGGCCTGCGAGGCCAAGTCGAACGAGATCACCGCCATCCCGCTTCTGCTCGAACGCCTCGCACTCACCGGCGCGCTCGTCACCATCGACGCCACGTGAACGCAGACCAAGATCGCCCAGACCATCCTCGACCGCAGCAGCGACTACCTGCTCGCGGTCAAGGATAATCAGCCCAGCCTGCACGACGAGACCCGGCCGCCACAATCCACAGCCGCTTCGAGACAACCCACGGCGATCACGGCCGCATCGAACTGCGCCGTCACCTGGTCGGCCACGAAGTCGCTTGGCTGACCACAGCCCGTCGCTTCCCGGGCGAGCCGCGCTTCCCGGGCCTGCGCCATCGCGGTGGTCAAGCCGAGGTCGAGCGCGACGGCGCCAGTAGCCTTGAACGGCACTACTATCTGTCCTCCATGCCGCTCGACGCCAAGCTGTTCGCCCACGCCGTGCGGTGCCACCGGCACGTCGAGAACCGGCTGCACAGGGTGCTCGACGTTGTCTTCCACGAGGACCTTAGCCGACTGCGATCCGGCGCCAGGCCGCAGAATATGGCAACCGTCCGACACTTGGCCATGAACCTGCTGCGCGGGCCGAACGACAACCATAGCCTCAAGGTCCGGCGCAAATCAGCCGCTTGGGACACTCACTATCTCGAAGCCTTGCTCCGGCAACCAGCCTGACGCCGTTCAAGCGATTCCCCTGTAGTTTGGCGGGCGTGCTTGGCGTGGCCAGAGACTCGACGACACGTCCGCGTCGCGCCAAGCAAAACCCGCAACGAACGGCCGGTTCAGCCGGCCATCTCCGGCTGCCACGTGCGCGCCGGCACACGCCAGGCGATGCCCTCGGTTAGCATCGAGAGCTGCGCCGGTGTCAGCGACACTGCGCCTTCGCCGGTTGCCGGCCACACGAAGTGTCCACGCTCCAGGCGCTTGACGTAGAGCACCAGCCCTCCGCAGGCATTCCATCGGCTACGCCGACGGAACCTTGGCCTGCTCCGCCCTGGCCGTCCCAGAACAGCAGCTTGATCAGGTGACCCCGACGACCGCGGAAGGCGAAGACCTGGCCGCTGAACGGGTCGCGGTTGAGCTGCTGCGCCACCAGAGCGGCCAGACCGTCGAAGCCCCGCCGCATGTCGATCGCCCCGGCCACGAGCCAGATCCTGACGCCCGCCGGCGGCGCGATCATCCGCGCAGCGCCGTCATTGCCCGCCGGAGTGCCGCCAGGCTCACCTCGCCATCAACGCGAACCCGCACGCCACCGCTCAGCTCGATCTCGATCAGTCCACTGCGTCGGGCTGCGGCTGCCGGTCGGGCCGGCGCGACTTGCTCCCCGGCTGGCCGCGGTTCGCTCACCCGCGCCGGCACAAGCCGAACCGCCGACGCCGCGCCGGCCTGCGGTGCGGCCACACGCCGCCATCGATAGATCAGGCTGGTGCAGATGCCATGCCGGTGCCAGCTCCTGCACCCGCGTCCCCAACACCATGCACTCCGCCACCACGCGCGCACGGAACGCCGCATCGTGCGCACGGCGACGCTCGCCCACAATCTCGATCCGCTGCATCGAAGCTGCATCTATGGCAGCCACTGTGGCTGCCACACTCGCAGCCTCGTCCTCGATCCCATCCATGCCTCCCAGCACACCGGCCGAGGCTTACGCGAGCAAGGTGCCTTTGGGCAGACGCCTACCGTCGACCTACAAATTCGGCGCGATCTGCCCTGAAAATGGCACGGTCGCGTGTCTTGTCCTGCCGTGGTGCAAAACGGAAGCGATGAACCTGCACCTGACCGAGATCGCGGCTCGGGTGACGCCGGCGCACCACTGCGCGCTCCTCGTTGATCAGGCCGGCTGGCACTTGTCCGACCACTTGGCCGTGCTGCCCAACATCACGATCGCGCCGCTGCCGGCAAAGTGCCCCGAGCTCAACCCGGTCGAGAACGTCTGGCAATTCATGCGTGACAACTGGCTGTCGAACCGCGTGTTCGCATCCTACGACGTCATCGTCGATCACTGCTGCTTTGCGTGGAACAAGCTCGCCGACCAGCCGTGG
>DATCFX010001427.1:0-2595 GCA_036509275.1 Pirellulales bacterium
GGCCGGAGCCTTGCAGAGTGAAAGTAAACGTGCCGGGGTTGGCGTTGGGGGCCAGTATGAGCTCGACGCGGCCGCTGGTGGCGCCTTTGGCGATTTGCTTCAGCGGCAGCGTGGCCCCGCCGGGCAGGTCGAAGCCTGAGAGCTGCACCGCTTCGTTCCAATCCGCCGCGCGGCTGATCGTCACGTCAATCGCCAGCCGACCGCCTGCGGACATCGTGGCCGCCGCGGGTTTGGCTTGCACCACAAACGGCGGCGGCTCGCGCACGGCCAGCACGATCGTGTCGGCCAGTCGGGCAATGCCCGGCGTGTTCACGGTTTCCCAAATCAAACTGCCGCCGCGCGCCCGGCGCACCAATTCGCCGCCCGCTTTGCCGCTGGGCTCGGCCGGCAGCCCCGCTCGGCCGGTAATGCCGATCTCGCGATAGCCCAGCGGTGCGTCTTTGGCCGCGTGAAACACGAGTGGCACGCTGGACTTGCCCGGCCCGATGACAACCGGCTGGCAACTTACGCCCGGCGGCAGCGAATCGGCCGTGACCGTGATGGGCGCGTCAAAACCATCGTCGCGAAAGGCCAGCACGTCGAGCCAATGATTGCCGCCACGACGCACGGTCGTTGCGTCGGGCTGCACTTCGGCCACCGGCACGGCCAGTAGCCGGAAGTCGGGCCGCGGCGGCCGCACGCTCAGCCGGTACGTGAACCGCGGTTCGCCACGCTGCTGAAAATACAGATCGCGAACCTGCACGAAGTATTGGCCGTCGGCCGGCGCGGTAAAATCCCAGCGGCCGTCGCGGCTGGTGGTCGTGAACCGGAGCTGGCCGATGTTGCGGCCGTTGTCGTCGGCCGTCGTCAGGCGTTTGCCGTGCGCGTCGAAGCCGCTGAGAATCGGATCGACCAGGCCCGACTGCCGCTCGCCAAACACTTCGACCACCACCTTCTGCCCCTTGGCGGCTTGGAACGCATAAAAGTCCTTGTCTCCCTCGGGCGAAAAACTGCCGGACACGTCGCAGGGCACCGCCAGCGGCTGGGCCTGGGCCAGTGAGTCGTTCAGTTCGTGCTCCAGCACGATCGGGTCGCGGGTAAAGGCGACAAACAGCGAATTCGACGCGCCGTCCTCGGTCACCAGCCGATACTCCGAGCCGTCGATCGAGGTCTGTGGCGGCCGCACCGCTTCGGCGGCATGCAGCGAATAGGCTTGCTCGATGCCGCGCCCCCCGTTGCCGCCGCCCAATTGAATTGTGCGATCGACCATTTCCAGCGGGTGGTCAACCACCGCCACGCCCGGCACCGGCTTGCCGCCCGGCAGGTTGCGGCCGTAGATCACGACGTGCGTCGGCTCGCCCGCGTGGACGGCCGCCGGCAGGATGGCATCCAGGTGGGGCAGGCTGTCGATTTCCAGCCGATACACGTTGGTCGGCCCGCCGCCGTAGACAAAGTCCCAGATTTTGACCGTGTACTCGCCGTCAGCCGGCGCGGTGAAATCGAGGAACGGATCCTTGCCGTAGTAGTCGCCCGAATAGATCAGCTCCTTGCCCGCCGCGTCGTAGAGCATCAGCGTGGCGTCCAACTGGCTGTCGATCCGCCAGGCCCAGCAGTTGATGAAGACCCGCTGGCCTTTGCGGGCGTGGAAGGCATACTCGTCCACATCGATGCCGCCGCTGATCTGCCCCTCAATGGCCCGCGGCAAGGTCACCGGCTGGGCCTCGCCGGGCGCGTTGTTCGGCTCGGTCTCGATCGTCTCGGGCCGATCGCCAATGATAAACGAGCGGCAGCTCGAGACTCCGGCTTTGCACACGGCCCGCACGTCGTAGCGGCCGATCGGCACGTCGGCGGCCACGACGACGCGAAAGCGATTGTCGGCGATCTTCGTGGCCAGGATGCCGGGGTGGCTGAAGTACAAGCCGTCGGCGGCGACAAGTTCGCGCCCGCCGATCACGCATTCGACCGTCGTGCCATGCCGCGCGCCGCGGGGAAAGATGCTCTGCAACTGCGGCGTCGGCAACTGGGCCTCGGCCGATGGCGCGGACAGCAGCACGCTCACGAGCAGAAAAGCGGCGAGCGGTTGCGTGGCGAGCGGGAGGCGCGAGCCTCCCGGTGATTTGCCGCTGCGTGGCGTTATATCACCGGCAAGCTGGCGCTTGCCGCTCGCCCGGCGTTGTTTTTCGTTCGTCGCTATCTGTCCTATCCGCATCAGCCGACGAGTTCCTTGATCGGTGAGCCGGTGCCGAGGATCTTGAGCGGCCGCTCGGCGTCGTTGTAGTATTCCTTATCCTGATCGATGCCCAGCACGTGGTACATCGTGGAGAGGATGTCCTCGGGCCCCAGCGGCCGCTCCTTGGGATACTCGGCCTTGGCGTCCGACTGGCCGATGGCCTGACCCATCTCGAGTCCGCCGCCGGCCAGCACCACCGACATGGCCCCCGGCCAATGATCGCGGCCGGCGTTGGTGTTGATCCGCGGCGTGCGTCCGAACTCGCCCCAGACGAGCACCAGCGTGTTGTCCAGCATGCCGCGCGCGGCCATGTCGGCCATCAGCGTGCCCCAGCCCTGATCGAACTCCGGCAACTTTTTGCGCAGCGCCTCGAAATTGTTGGCGTG
>DATCFX010001428.1:0-1909 GCA_036509275.1 Pirellulales bacterium
CGCCGAAGGCAAGCTCGTGCTCGAAACCCCGCAGACGATTGCCAAGGGCGGCGACAACGGGCCGGCCGTCGTTGCCAAGCATCCGGAAAAGAGCTTGCTGCTCGAGCGAGCTCGTGGCGGCGGCGACGGTATTATGCCGCCCGAAGACAACAAGGTGGCGGCCAGCACGCTCAAGCCCGAGGAGTTGGGCCTCATCAAGTTGTGGATCGCCCAAGGGGCCACCGGCTCCGTGCGCTCGGGCGGCGAGACGATCAAATGGCAACCGCTGCCGCCGGGTGTGAACCCGATCTTCGCCGTCGCGCTGTCGGCCGACGGCCAGTTCGCAGCCTGCGGCCGCGCGAACCAGATCTTCATGTACCAGGTGCCTACCGGCCGCACGATCGGCCGTTTGACCGATCCGGCCTTACTGCACGGCGGCATCTATTCGCAGCCGGGCGTGGCCGACCTGGATCTGATCCAATCGCTCGCCTTCAGTCCCGACGGCTCGCTGCTGGCGTCCGGCGGCTACCGCACAATCAAGCTCTGGCGCCGCACACCCAGCAAACAAACGCTTTCGATCGACAAGCTCGCCGCCGACTCGCCGCTGGCCACCAGCCCCGACGGCAAATACCTGGCCGTTGCCGACGCCGATCACGCTATCCGCTTGCTCGACGCGGCCAGCGGCAAGACGCTGAAAACGTTCGCCGGCCACTCGGGCGCCATCGCCGCGCTTGATTTCAGCTCGGACGGCACCAAGCTTTGCTCCGGATCGGCCGACCGTACGCTGCGGCTCTGGAGCGTGGCGGATGGCAAACTACTGGGGCAGATCGAGGCGCCTGGCCCAGTGGCAGCAGCCTTGCTCGTCGATAACGACAAGCAAGTGGCAGCGGCCACGGGCGAGCCGCGCATCTGGATCGGCGCATGGCCCGTCGCAGGTGCCCAGCCCGAGCCGGAAAAAACACCCGCCGGCAAAAAAGCCGATGTCAAAAAAGCTGACGCCAAAAAAGTCGCTGCCCAGAAACCTGTCGTCGCCGGCAAATTCCTGTCAGGCCACGGCAAGCCGGTGACGGCCCTGGCCGCGCTGCGCAAAAACTCCAACCAACTCGTTTCGGCAGCCGCCGACGGGGTGGTGATCCTGTGGGAAGTGGTGGCCGGAAAGCAAGTGCGGCAGTTCAAGCATGGCGGGCCGGTGGCCGCGTTGGCCGTGCGGCCCGACGGCGAGCGGATCGCCACGGCCGGGGCCGACAAAGTCACGAAACTCTGGAACACGCGGGACGGCAAATTGATCGCCGAGCTGCGCGGCGATTTGCACGCCCGCCAGCGCGTTGACGCGGCCGCTCGGACCGTCACGCTGGCGAAGAACAACCTGACCGAGACCAAGGCCGAGGCGGCGGAAGCCGAAAAGACCGTCACGGCCGAGGCCGAGAACGTCAAAAAATCCACCGACGCTTTGGCCGCCGCCGAAAAAGCCCTGCCGGCAAAAATCGCCGCGCACGACAAGCAAGTTGCGGACAAGCAAGCCGCCGACAAGGCGCTAGCCACTGACCAGGCCGCCAAAGCGAAGGCCGATGCGGCCGCTGCCACCGCAACCCAACAAGTGACCGCTGCCGGCACAGCGCAAAAGCAGGCGGCCCAGGCGGTCGTGGCGGCCAAGGCCTTGGCGAAAAAATCGCCCAAGGACAAGGCCGCATCCGAAGCCCTGGCCGCTGCCGAAAAAGGCGCCCGTGATGCCGCCACCAAACTCAAGGCCGCCCAAGATGCTCAGGCCGCCGCCAAGAAGCAGCTCGCACAAGCCGACGCGGCGCTCAAACAATCGACGGCGAAGCTCGCGGCCGTAGTCAAAACGCTCGAGACGGCCCAGCAGGAACGAAAGTCGGCCGAAACCGCGAAACTGGCGGCCGGCAAAGCACTGACTTCGGCAACGGCCGCG
>DATCFX010001429.1:0-2334 GCA_036509275.1 Pirellulales bacterium
CCGAGTGAGCACGCATGCTTGGCACCAGCCCCAAACGACTCGCCTGCCTGGTTTCGGCAATGCTTCTGGCCGTGGCCTGGCAGTCGGCGTCTGCCGCGGAGCCGACGTCTGTTAAGGAGCCGGCGGCGTCCAAGGCCAAAACGGATCCGGCGGTGCTGTTTGCCCGCGATCGGCTGATCGCCTGGTGCATCGTTCCGTTTGATGCCAAAAAACGTGGGCCGGAAGAACGGGCCGCAATGCTCGCGGCGTTGGGCCTCAAGCATTTTGCCTACGACTGGCGGGCCGAGCATATTCCCACGTTCGACGCCGAGATCGCCGCCCTTCAGCGGCATGGCATTGCGCTGGATGCCTTCTGGTTTCCAAACACGCTCGACCGCAATGCCAGGCTGATCCTCGACCTGCTCGCGCGGCACAAGCTCAAGCCGCAGCTCTGGGTAACCGGCGGCGGAACCCCCACGCACTCGCCCGACGAGCAGCGGGCACGCGTCGCGGCCGAGGTTGCCCGGCTGCGGCCCATCGCCGAAGCGGCCGGCCGGATCGGCTGTACTGTCGGGCTTTACAATCACGGCGGCTGGTTCGGCGAGCCGGAGAACCAGTTGGCGATTCTCGCCGAACTCAAGCTGCCCAACGTGAGACTCGTCTACAACCTGCACCACGGCCATGCCCACGTCGATCGGTTCGCCGAATTGCTGGCGAAGATGCAGCCGCATCTGTTGTGCGTCAACTTAAACGGCATGGACCGCGATGCCGAGCAGCACGGTCACAAGATCATGCCGCTGGGGCAAGGCCAGTTCGACCTGGAGTTGCTACGGACGCTCGTGGCAAGCGGTTATCCCGGGCCGATCGGGATCCTCGGCCATACCCAGGACGACGTCCGCGAGCGTTTGCTCGACAATCTCGACGGCCTCGATTGGCTAGTGAAGCAATTGCAAGGCCAGCCGGCCGGCCCGCGTCCGCAACCGCGCACCTGGCGCCGCGCGCCCGGCGGCAAAAATGCGCCTGCCGGCAAAAATGCGGCCGCCGACAAAGCGAACCAGGCAAACCAGTGGATCATCGGAGGCCGCCAGGAGTATCGCCAGCGGCCGCTCGCGATCGCGTGCAACGTGCGGCTCGAGCCACGCGCGACGTACAACATCATTGCCGCCTGCGACACCAAGAACTCGGGCACGCATTGGGAAATGTTCACGATGCCCGGCAGCGGCTATCTGGCTGCTTATCTGCCCGGCATGCGGCCAGACCACGTGCGGTCCGAGGTCAATGTTTGCGACCGCAATCCGCACGACGTGGGGCTGATGCTCGAAGTCCAGCGGGCGCGGCTGCTGGTGGATGGCCGGGTGGTTGCCGAGCAGGCGATGGAGGCCACGGATCGAGCGTCGATTCCCGGTCCGCTGGCCGTCGGCCGATTGGTGGAAGGCAACCTGGATTGTGCCGGAGAAGTTCGATCCCTGTTGTTGCTTCCTGGCAAACCGGATGGACTTCACTGGGAAGCCTTTCCTACGCTGTCGCCGGCACCAGCTCCTGCCAACCTGTCGGCATTACCTGCCGTGATTGGGCACTGGAAGTTTGCGGAAGCGAACTCGGATCGCGTGGCGGATGCTTCGCCGCAGCACAATCCAGCCCGGCGGGCTGCTGGCCGCGTCGAGCCTTCGCCCCTGCCGCCGCCGGGCATGCACCTGGCTTCGACCGACTCGCGGCTGCGGATGCAGTTGATCGACCGCTCGCCTGACCAGGCCTACATGGCGCTGCGGGCCGATGGCGCCGGCCGGCTGTTTGTTGGCGGGCGCGAAGCGGTGTTTGTTTTCGAGCCGGACGGCCACGGTGGGTTTCGCCCGCGCGAAACGCTGCTGCACTTCGGCGAAGACTCGATCATCATCGGACTCGAGCTGCGCGGCGACGACTTGTACGTGATGACCGGCGGCGCGTTGTACGTCGTGCCCGAGGGTCGCACGCGGCGCACCGGGCTGAAGCCGCGGCGGATTCTGTGGGGACTTCCGCTGGATTTGCACGTCAGCTTTCATTGCCTGGCCTGGGGACCGCAAGGCGATTTGTATCTCGATCATGGCGATCCGCTGCTGGGCTACGTGAATTGGCAGCGGCCCGGCAATTGGGGGCACTGGACGCTGTTTGCCGGCAGTCAGCACAAGCCGTTTGTGTACAATGGCGCCGGCGGCGTGCTGCGAATGCGGCCCGACGGCGAGCGGTTGCAGGCTATTGCCGGCGGGCTGCGTGGTCCGGTGGGGCTGGCCTTCGACGATCGCTGGGACCTGTTCACTAACGACAACGATCACGAGGGGCGGCCCGACCAGTTCGCACCCTGCCGGCTGCTGCACGTGG
>DATCFX010001430.1:0-9715 GCA_036509275.1 Pirellulales bacterium
GGAAAACGAGCGCAACTTTGCGCTGCTGCGCGTCGAGGCGATCAACTACCAGGATCCCAATCTGCTGTCGGAAAAAGTCTTCTTCGACGATCTCACGCCGCTGCACCCCGACAAGCGCGTGGTGCTGGAGTATTCGGCCGAAGACGTCAACATGCGCGTGGTCGACCTGATCGTGCCCATTGGCTTTGGGCAGCGTGGGCTGATCGTCAGTCCGCCGCGGGCCGGCAAGACCATCCTGCTGCAAAAGGCGGCCAAGGCCGTGCTCACCAATCATCCGGAAGTCTACGTGATCATGCTGTTGATCGACGAGCGGCCGGAAGAAGTGACCGACATGGAGCGGCAGGTCAAAGGCCCCAATTGCGAAGTCATCAGCTCGACCTTCGACGAGCCTTCGGCCCGCCACATCCAGGTGGCCGAAATGGTCATCGAAAAAGCCAAGCGGATGGTCGAGTACGGCCACGACGTAATCATTTTCCTGGATTCGATCACGCGGCTGGCCCGGGCCTGGAACGCCGAAGTGCCGCACTCGGGCAAGATTCTCTCCGGCGGCGTCGACGCCAACGCCTTGCAGCGGCCCAAGCGTTTCTTCGGCGCCGCGCGCAAAGTGGAAGAAGGCGGCTCGCTGACGATCATCGCCACGGCGTTGGTCGACACGGGCAGCAAAATGGACGAGGTGATCTTCGAGGAGTTCAAGGGCACCGGCAACCTCGAGATCGTGCTCGATCGCAAGCTGGTCGACAAGCGCATCTGGCCGGCCATCGATGTGAACCGCAGCGGCACGCGCCGCGAGGAGATGCTGCTCGATCCCGAGGAACATCGCCTTGTGTGCAAGCTGCGCCGCGTGCTCAACGACATGAACCCGATCGACGCCATGGAGTTGCTCGTTACCCGCTTGCAAAAGACCAAGAGCAACGCGGAGTTTTTAATGAGCATGAAGGGCTGAGCACCCCCGGACGGAGGAACGTGGTGCTGGAGTTCGAAGGCCGCTTGCGGCCGCCGCCTGGCCGATTCGGCATCGTGGTGGCAAGATACAATGAGTCGATTACGCGCCGGCTGCTGGCGGGGGCGACGGAAACGCTCGCCGTCCACGGCGTGGCCGAAACGGATATCGAAGTGGCCTGGGTGCCCGGGGCCTTCGAGATTCCCCTGGTGGCTGCCCGCATGGCCGCAAGCCGGCGATACCTGGCCGTGCTGTGCCTGGGTGCCGTGATTCGCGGCGAGACGACCCACGACCAGCACATCAACCAGGCCGTCAGCCAGCAATTGGCCGCGCTGGCGGTCGAGTCGCAGGTGCCGGTGATGTTCGGCGTGCTAACCTGCCATTCGCTGGAACAAGCGATCCAGCGCGCCGGCGGCAGCGTAGGCAATAAGGGCAGCGAGTGTGCCGAAGCCGCGATCCAAATGGCCGACCTGTTGGCCCAGCTTAAGAAAAAAGATGAATGATGAATGAGGAATGCTGAATGGGGGAGTTCGGGGTTGGCCACAGCCATCTTCCATTCATCATTCAGCATTCCGACTTCATCATTCTTTCGAGGTGTTATGAGCCGTCGAAGTCGAGCGCGCGAGGTCGCGCTGCAAGTTTTGTTTCAAGACGACCTGAATCCGGGCGTGAATCCGGCCAGTGCCGATGCGTTTCTGGCCTCACGGCTGAGACAAGAGGACCTGGCCGAGTTTGCTCGCACGCTGGTGGCCGGCGTGCGCCGCAATCGCGGCGAGTTGGACGCGCTGCTGACGCGCACGGCCGAACATTGGGGCCTGGATCGCATGGCCGCCACGGATCGCAACGTGCTGCGGCTGGGGGCCTTCGAGATTATGTACTCCGATACGCCCGGCCGCGTCGCGATCAACGAGGCGGTTGAACTGGCCAAGCGCTTCGGCAGCTCGCATTCGGCGCAGTTCGTCAATGGCATCCTCGATCGTTTCCTGGCCGGCAATCGCGAAGCCTGAAAGAGAATGATGATTGATGAGTGATGATTGATGAACGGGGTGGACATCCGCCCGCGCGAATTCCCTTATTCATCACTCATCATTCATCACTCCTACTTCCTCATTCTTCCTCCGGGGTGTTGCTCACATGGGTCTGCTGGACAAGCTGAAAGATGGCCTCCGCAAGACCGCGCGGCTGTTGAACACCGATGTTCGCGACTTGTTCAAGAGCGAAGGCCGCTTGATCGACGAGGCGTTTCTCGAAGAACTCTACGCCGTGCTCATCAAGACGGATATTGGCGTGCCGGCCGCCCGGCAGACGATCGAGCATGTCGGCAGCAAGTTTCGCGGCCGCGTGGTTCACCTGTCCGACCTGCTGGCCGACGTCAAAGCCCAACTCAAGCAGCAGTTGGCCCAGCCCGACGAACCAATCCACTTCGCGCCGACCGGCCCGACGGTGATCATGGTGGCCGGGGTCAACGGAGCGGGTAAAACGACGTCGATCGCCAAGCTGGCCCGACTGTTCAGCGCCAGTGGCAAAAAAGTGCTGCTGGCCGCGGCCGACACGTATCGCGCCGCCGCTGTCGAGCAATTGACGATTTGGGCCGGCCGGCTGGGCGTCGAAATCGTCAAAGGCGAGATGGGCGGAGACCCCGCCAGCGTGGCCCATCGGGCCGTCGCCCAGGCTTTGGAATCGGGCGTGGATGTCTGCATTATCGACACGGCCGGCCGCTTGCAAACCCAACAAAACCTGATGGCCCAATTGGGAAAAATCCGCCGCGTCATCGGCAAGCTGATTCCCGAGGCGCCGCACGAGGTGCTGCTGGTGCTGGATGCCACGACTGGCCAGAACGGCATCAGCCAGGCCAGACACTTCACCGAGGCCGTGCAGTGTACCGGGATTGTGCTGGCCAAAATCGACGGCACGGCCAAAGGCGGCGTCGTCGTGGCAATTCGTTCGCAGGTCGGGCTGCCGGTCAAATTTCTGGGCGTCGGCGAAACGGCCGACGATCTGGCCCGCTTCGAGCCGGACGAATTCGTCGAGGCCATGTTCGCCGACGTGGCGTCGCCCGCGCCGCGCTGAGCCTGCCGGCTCGGCCGCTGAGGATCTTCCGAAAACACCTCTTGCAGCCCGTCAGCGGCGGCGCGCATCTCGGAAAAATCAAGCTCGGTTATTGGATATCGGCATCTTTTTTATTCCCAAGCTGGCCGACGCCGGCCTCATAACCGCTACAGCTTGTCAATTTAAGGGCCCGGGCGGTTGCTAGCGCGATTCTTGTGCTGGCTTGTTCTGCACTCTCGCGGGGGCTGATTCCGATACTGCCAATATCTCGGCGGGTGTTGCCGGCGGATCGAGCCCCCAGAGATCGAGCAGCTACTGGTTTTCGACGAGTCGCACGTTGGCGGACGCGCGGCTCGATCGAATGTTCCCCGTTTTCTATGGATGGAGTATCGGGCATGAACATTGGAAAGACGGCTTGCGCCTGCGCGCTGCTGGCCATGATGGCCGGCAGCGCAGCCGCCGACCCCGGGGCGAGCGATCCTGCGTCGGCATTTAACGCAGCCCTGGGCGATCCCAGCTTGGGCGTCCGGGCGGTGAGGTATTACCAGGCACCGGCTCAGCCGGCTTCGCCCAGCGAAGTCCCGGGGGGGCCTCCCGCGCCGCCACCGGAGGCCGCCGCCAAGACGCCGGACGGTTGCGCCAAGGAAGAATCGTGCGAGGAAAAGAAGGAAGAGGAAGCGTGCAAGAAGGAAGAGTGCAAGAAGTGCAAGCGCAAGACCGGGTGTTGGATGCTCGATGACTTCGGCAAGTCATTGTGCAAGACGCCCTGCAGCGACTGCATTTTCGGCTGCAAGAAGGACGAGCCGTGCAAGAAGTGCGGCGAAGAAGAGGAACCGACCTGCAAGGCTGAAGAGGCCTGCACGCCCGCGGAAGAGGATTGGACGATTCATCACGTGCTCGAAGATTGCAACTTGCTCAAGCAGCACGACATCGTCATCGGCGGCTGGATCGACCAGAGCTATACCTTCAATCCTTCCAACCCCAGCGACCATATCAACGGTCCGGTGACCTGGGAAGACCAGTCGAACCAGTACCAGTTGAATGAATTCTACACATATATCTACAAGGAGGCCAAGAACGACGGCGAAGGCCGCGCGATCGGCTTCCGCGCCGACACCTTGTACGGCACCAGCGCCCGCTTCGATACGTCGGCCGGCCTGGAAGATCACATCAACAAGAGCCAATCGTATTACGGTCTGGCCATCACGCAGGCCTACGTGGAAGTGGCCCAGAACGACCTGAAGGCCAAGATCGGCCACTGGATTTCGCCGGTCGGTTACTTCACGGTCGGTAGCTATAACAACTTCTTCAATACGATTCCATATACCTATCAGTGGGGCGAGCCATTTACTCACACCGGCGTGCTCACCAGTTGGACAGCGACTGACAAGCTGCTGCTGGGCGGCGGTATCACCCGCGGTTGGGACAACAGCTCGAACTTCAACCCGCATGCGGGCGTCATCGGCACGGCCACGTACAACGGCCTGGCCAAGGAAGGCGATTCGCTGGCCTATGTGACCATGTATAGCATGGAGCCCAACGGCGGCTATCAGAACGGCACGCAGCCGGGCTACACGCAACAAGAACTTGCGAACGGCACCGGACCGCTGTATCCCGGCAAGCCGACCTTTAGCTCGCGCTATTTCCAGACACTCGTCTACAGCCGGCCGATCACCGAAAGAATCACCTACGTGATGCAAAGCGACTTCGGCGTGCAGGGCAACGCGTCGGCCGGCACTTCGGCCGGTCAAAGCGTGGCGCGCTGGTACGGCATCAACCAGTACATCTACTATAAGGTGAGCAACAAGTGGTCGTGGGGCCTCAACGGCGAATGGTTCCGGGACGAAGAAGGTTTCCGCGTCGGCGGCTTCTTGCCCGACTACACTAACACGACCAACGGCGGCCCGGCTGCCACGCGCGGCTACTCGGTGAACGCCGGCGGCTTTGCCGGCAACTTCTATCAGTTCACGATGGGCCCGCGCTGGAACCCGTATCCGAATGTGGTGGTGCGGCCCAACTTCCGCTTCGATTGGTACAGCGGTGCCACGGGCACCCGTGGTTACGCCGATCCGTACGATGCCGGCAAGCTCAACTATCAGGGCTTGTTCATCACCGACCTGGTCCTGGTGTTTTAGTTCCCACGCGATTCTCAACTGGATCCTTCTCCGGTGCCCCGCGCGCCCCTGGCGCGCGGGGCACCGTCTTCTTTTGCTCTGGCAGCACGCCGGGCTTGATGCCCCAGCACAGCCGATCCAGCCAGACCGTGGCAAAGTCCGGCCGGTCGACCACCGGCTGCCCGGCAGCGTTGCCGAGCCAAGCCTCGAAGCGCGCCAGACCCGCGCGATCGAGCACCGGCCGAACCCGTCGGTGCAGATTGTCGAGGTATTCGCCCAAGAACTCCCGGTCGACGTCCGACCACGGCGCCTGCCGCGTCGTGGCCCAGGCCTGTTCGCCAATGTGCTCCAACCCTGCGGCCCGCAGCGCCGCGGAGAGCCGCCGGCCGACGTAGTATTTGCCCGGACGCGAGGTCTCGGCCGCAAACGCGCGCAACTCGGCTGCCCGAACTTCGAGCTCCAAATCCACGGGCCAGGGAAGCAGGCATTGGTGCAGCGTGTCGGTTTCGAGCACTCCCACCACGCCGCCCGGGCGCGCGACGCGGACCATCTCGCGCACAGCCGCAGCAGGATCTGGCAAGCTGTAAAAACTCTGGGCGCACCACACCAGGTCGAAACTTCCATCGCCAAACGGCAACTGCGTCGCACTGCCCCGGCAATACTCCGGCTCGAGCTTCCGCGCTGGGTAATCCTTGAGCTTTGCATACTCGAGCCAAGCGGGCGAAAGGTCGAGCCCCCAGACCAGGCCCGACGCTCCCACCAAGTCGGCTAACAGCCGGGCATAAAAGCCGTCGCCGCAAGCCAGGTCGAGCACCCGATCGCCCGGCCGCAACAAAAGCGTGCCGACGATTTCGGCCAGTTCCGCCGCGTACGCGCGGTGGTAGGCGTCCAGTAGCGGGGCGTAATCCGGCAATGCGGCACTGCGGCCCGCTCGATTCGATGCTTTTGCCATGCCCCGATCTCGTGCGCCCCGATTTGGAATCGTTTGCCCACCGGGTCCGAGCAAACGTCGGGCCTCGGACGTTTGCGAGGCCGCGCACCGTCTGCCCAAGCGCGCGACGAGGCGTGCGGACTTTTCGAGCAGTCCAGGGTCCTCAAGCCCGGTTTGGAGTCGGCAGAGGATTTTTATTTTCGGACCGAATTGCTGTCGCTCACTAGGCTTGCGACTTATGTTCTCGGGCAACCGTCAACCGTGGCATAGCGGTTGCTGAAGGCTCAGTCGGCGTGCGATGCGTTACTCACAGGCGTGGGCCCCGCCTGTGGGTAAACGCACCCCCGAAGCAACACGGTGACTTGGCTGTACGACAAACCTTCGATCGCGGTGACTTCAGGCCGCGCGTTTTTTGAGCCCCACAGGCCAGCTGGTGTCGCTGGTCTCGGGACCTCGTGACCCGAAGCCTACCGGCTCTTAGGAGCCATAGGGATGCCCCAAAGACTTGGGAGGGCAATCCGCCTGGCCCCCCAAGTCTAGGGGCTCCTTTTTTGCGCTGCAGCGCGAAATAAATGCTCGCCGCCGGGCGCAAGCCCACGGCCTGCGGTCCGTGGGGGCTGGCTCCGCGTCCTTTCACTCCCCGCGTAGCGCCGGCAGCAACGGCGCCACGAGCATCGCCCGCACGGCAAATAGGCTCGTCAGCAGCCCGGTGGCCAGCACCAATGCCAGGATCGCGGCCAATGTGCCCCAGGCAATGGCCGCACCGCCGGCCGCCAACTGCGGGGCGATCGCCAGCAAGGCCGTGACCACGCCGGCCGCCAGCCCGATCAATAGCAGTGCCGCGCTCTCGCCCAGCACCAGGCCGGCCAACCGCCGGCTGCGAAAGCCGCAAGCGCGCAGTAGCGCCAGTTCCTTTCGCCGTTCCAGCACATTGCGAAGTTGCACGGCGGCCAGCCCGCAGGTGCCCAACAGCAACCCCAGTCCGCCCAGGCTCTGAAACGTGAGCAGGTACGTGTTCTGCACCGCCAGCAAACCGGCCAGGCGATCATCGGCCGTCTGAACCGCAAAGCCCTGATCGCTCAAGCCCCGTTCCAGCACACTTTCCAGTGCCCGCCGGTTATCGGGCGGCGTGTCGATCAGGAAGAATCGATAGCCGGCCGTATCCGGAAACAAACGGACAAAGTTCTCCGCGCTCATGATCAGCATGCCTTGCAGCAGACTATTCTCGAGCAGGCCGACGACTTGCAACTCGACCGGTTGGCCTTGCGCATCATCGATCGTGTAGCGCGCGCCCACGCCCGATAAATGCAGACTGTAGGCAGCCGTGGCGGCATCCAAGACGATCGGGATGGCAGGCTTTCCGTTGAAATGGGCTTTCGGTGCTTCGATCAGCGTCCAGGGATTGCCAACGCTGTGGTCCGGCTCGTCCAGGATAAAACCACCCCGAGCGATGAACTCCCGGCTCACGCCCAGCACCTGCGGTTGCCGCGGCTGATAAAGGTTCAAGCAGCTCGCATCATCGCCGGCCTGCAAACGGCACTCGAAGATCTTTGCCGCGTCCAGCCGCGGCTCGTCATCGGGCAGGAAGCCGAACTCGTCGCGGCCGGCGCGGGTATTCAAATCTTGCAAAATCGGCTGATCGCTTTGGCCGACCAGCGCAAAGCCGCCGGTGCCCGTGTCGCGGCGATCGTCTTGGGGTGGATCGAGATGAAACGCGCTGATCGCCACCAGCAAAAAGCTGGCCGCGGCCACCAGGCCAATGGTCAGTGTGCTGCGGCCCGGATTGCGCGCAATGTTTCGCAATGCCCAGCGCGGCAGGGCCAAGTGCCCGCTGCTGACAAGTGATCCGGTCGATCCGCTGGCCAGGCGGTTCCAGACCGCCGCCAGGCTGGCGATCAAAGCCAAAGCGCCCGCACCAAAAAACGCCCCGGCCTGGGGCATGCCAGAAAGTCCAGCGGCAAACCAGGTCGTGGCTGCTGCCAGGCAAATTCCGACCACGGCCGTCGCGGCGCTGGCCCACAGCCGGCCGCGTCGCGGTCCGCGGGCCTCGTCAATCTGGCCGCCGAGCAGTCCGCGGATCGAGACGTGCCGCATGCGGCCCACGCTCCAGGCAATGGCTCCCAGCGAAACGAGCACGCCTAATCCGTAGCCCACGACCAGGCTGACCCAGCCGACGTGCAACTCGAGAAACGGCGTGCCGATGGCCGGCAGCCACCAGGTGCGCAGGCCTTCGATCATCAGCCACGCATAGCCGACGCCGGCCGCCGCTCCCAGCAAGCCGGCAATCGCCGCGAGGCCAAGGCCCTCGGCCAGCAGCAGTCGGCGAACGGCCTTGGCACCCAAGCCCACGGCCAGCAACAAGCCGATTTCGTCGGCCCGGCGCTCGGTGCCCAGGCGAAACAACACGGCCACCAGCATCACGGCCGACGCGATCAGAAAAAAGCTGAATCCCAGAAACAAGGCATTGAACGGCGTCGTGCCGCTGGCCGCCGTTAAAGCGAGTCGTCTCACCGGCCGAAACTCAAATCCCATCGCGATCGGGTCCGGCCGCCACAGTCCTCTGATCGTCACTTCGTCGGCGTCCGGCGAAGGGGCGATGCGGATGCTCGTGGTATCGCCGAAGCGGCTGGCCCACAGCTTGCGGCCTGCGGCCAACGAGACGAACGCTTTGGGCGTGGCGCCATACTTTTTCCAATACGCTTCGTCATCGCTGCCCACGCGCCGTTCGTCGAACGGAAACGGCGGGTTCCACGCCGCCATCGACAGCTTGTCGGTCACGCCCTTGAGTTCCGGCGTCAGATTGCGATCGTCGGCCGGCCCTTTGATCGCCGCCACGGCTTTGAGCCGCATGCTGACCGTTCGCTCGCGAGCAATGCCGTGCGTGCTTTCCGGATCGAAAAACGTCAGACTGATTTCATCGCCCGGCTTGGCTGCGAGCTTATCGGCGGCCCAGCTATTGAGCACGATCTCGCCTGCGGCGATCGGTCCGATCGCCTTGCCGTCGGCGGTGCGAATCGGCCCCAGCGGCGGCTGATCGCCAAAATCGATCGCCGTGACCGTCGAGTACGGAATCGATTTCTTGCCGCAAGCGATCGTGTTGGCCAGATACGTCAGCGCCGGCTGTGGATGATACGCCTTGAGCGCTTGCATTGCGTCCCGCGCCGCGGGCGGATCGATCACCATTCGCGTGGTCGAAAGATTGATGTAATCGCGCTTCGTGTCCCGAACGCTCAGCCCGTAGTCCGCGAGCGTGGGATGGAGAGCGGCCTGTAAGCGCGCGTGGTCGGCTGGTGTCGGAGCAATGCCGTTGTTGCCGTCGCCGACAAACCGCGCGTTCGCACGGTCCGGCTCGTCGAGAATGTCTTGCACCTCGGCCATGCGCAGAAAGGCGTTGAACGTGGTCTGCTGCGTCGGATTGAGCGAAAACGACCCCGCGCCGCCAGCCGGCAGCACGCCGCCGACGCGCAGCCGCCGGCTGGTGACCGTTTCGCTCTTGCGGCCGAGCAAACTTTCGCGCGGCACCTGGCTGGCCGTGGGCAAACGGACGATGACTTCGTCGCCGACGGCGAGGTGCAACTCGTCGGCCAAGGGACGATTGAGCAGCACGTCGCCGGCCTTGAGCGGTGCCACCGATGCGGCTTGCGGCCAGAGCTTCCAGAAGCGGTCGTCGATGCCGTACAG
>DATCFX010001431.1:0-3494 GCA_036509275.1 Pirellulales bacterium
GCGCGAGGCATTGCCAAAATCGAGTTCGCCGCCGGCGAGCATGCGCACGACCCAGCGCTCGGCGCCCGTTTGGGCATCGAGCGCGCGGAAGATGTCGAAGCGGTCGCCCGCGTCGCGGTCGGCCACGAGCAATTGGCCACCCGCCGCGGACAAGCCCGCCATTGCCGGCCCCGAAAGATGCCGCCGCCAGACGATCCGGGCTTCGCCAGGCAAGCGCTCGGGCAACCAGCGGGCGATGCCGTCGCGGTGCGGCCCGCGCCAGCCGGGCCAGGAGTCCGGCTCGGCGGCCGCAGGCCCTTTACCGGCTACTTTTTTTTAGCGCTCAGCTCGCCGGCCTTGGCCGTCGGCTCGCCGACAGGCGCCAGCGCCACGAATCCGCGGCGCGTTTCGAGCTTGATGCGCAGCGCGGGCTGCTGCGTCGCTGCGACCAGCGCCGCGAGCAACTGGGCGCTCTCGGCCGGCGTTAGCTGCGCGGTGGCGAAGGCTTCGACGAACGCAATGGGCGCTGTCTCGCCCACGACGCGCAGCGCGTGCTTGGGCACTGTGCCGCAGCCTTCCAACAGCGGCTTGGCATAACTCGAGATGACCGCCGCGCCGTGCTCACCCGCGGGCAGCTCGAGAATCTGCGTGCAGCCGTCGTCGCAGCCAGGGGCCGTTTCCAGCTTCGCGGGCCGGTCGATGCCGTGCTTTTCGAGCAAGGCCAGCGCCGCGGCGTGCTTTTCGTCGCACTCCGGCGGACCGAAGATAATGCGGTAACCCCGCAATTCCGCCACCGTTTTTGCCGCATCCTTGGCTGGCACCACGATCAAGCCGGTTTGCGTGATCGCCCCGTCCTCGCCGGACAGGCTGGCGATGGGCGTACACGCCAGCCCGGTGGCCTTGGCATCGAACAGGACCACCGAGTGCTTGCCGACGACCAGGTGAGCTCGCCCCTGCGACTTTCCCAGCGACACTTTGAGCGACTCGGAGTAGACGACCTCGATCGGGCGGTCCAGCCGCTTGCCGAGCTCGGCGGCCAGAGCATCGTAATCGCGCTGGGCATAGCCCTTCACGCAGGGACACGAGAGCGGCAGCGCCAGCGGGTCCATGACGACCATGACCCACGGTTTGGCCGCGGAGGCTGGGCCCGCGGAATCCGGCGGGGCCGCGGACTGGGCCGCCGCGATCGATGGCCAGCCAATTGCCGCTACGGCGGCCCACACCAACTGCCGGCGCCAGGACATTGAACCGCTCCTCGCTCAGGGATGCCGACGTGGGAAAAGGTGCTTTGACCCACTCGCTATTTCGTCAAAGACAAGGCCGCGGCCTTGGGTTCCAGCAGCAGGATGGCCGAGTTGTTTACGTCGATGTAATACACCCGCTTACCGTCGGCGGCGACGCCGATCGATGAGCTCTTGCAGCCGGGCTTCACCTCGGCCACGCCGACCAAGGCCAGGAACTTGCCGTCCTTCTGAAACAGCTTCACCTGCCCGTCCGACTCGGATACGTACAGCCGATCGCCGCGGGCTTGCACATTCATCGGGTTACAGCAGCCGCCAAAGCATTCCAATTGGCCGTCGCGGCTACGTTTGCCGAAGCTCGAAATCTGTTTGCCTTCAGCACTATAGCGCACCACGCGATGCCGCGAATTCTCGGCCACGACCAACTCGTCGCCGTCGCACTGGATGTCCATCTGGCCGCAGCAGCCGCTGAGGCTCTTGACGATCATCTTCGGATTCTCGAATTTGCGGTCCACCCGCCACACCGCGTAGCCATAGCCTTTCGGAGCACCGCAGGTGATGAACACGTAGCGGTCGCTGACTGCCAGGGCATTGATCCGCTTGCGCTGCGAGAGAAGTTGTTCCTCGACCTGCTCGATGGTTTGGGTCGGCGCCAAATTTCGGACGGCGATGGACTTGAGGTGCTTCAACATCAATTCCTTCTGCTGCTTATCCGCGCGCTCGTCGGCACTGAGCTCCTTGTCCGACTTGCCGGCATATTGCTTCAACTGCTCCTCAGTACTCTTGATGAATTCCTGTACGGCGTTCTTTTGGGAATCGAGGACCTCCTGCGCCTGCGCGCGCAGCGCGTCGGGATTCGCCCGCACCGCGGGAATTTGCGGCGCTTCGCTCGTGGCCAAGAGCCGGCCGTCCTGGTCGAAGCTGGCCAACTGGCCTTCGCCGCCGGCGAAGATTTGGCCCTGGCTGTCGACGTTCACCGCCTGCACCTTGAACTTTACCGGCCAGCGCTTGAGCAGTTTGCCTTGCGGATCGAGCAGGCGGATTTCGCTCCGGCCGTCCAACGGCTTTTCCGCCGCGGCTGGCGACTTCTTTTGCTTGCCGGAGAACAGGCCGAGCACCGCCGCGCCCAGGCCCGCGTCGCCGCTGGCGTCGGCGACTTGATTGGCTGGCTCCAAGGCCGCCACGATGCGGCCATCGGGCAGCAAGCAGAACGACGCGAGCTTGACGCCGCCGCTGAAATCGATTCGCCGCACTTGGCGATGCGTGGCCTGACTGCCATCCGGCCGCGGCTCTGCTGTTTCGAGCGGGACCGCCGCGGCGTCTTTTCCGGTGCTCGCCGCGTCATCATCGTCGGCCAGCGCCGCGCTGCAAAACATTGCCAAGATCAGGCAGGCGGCCAAGATCAGGCACGCTTTGGCCACGAAGAGCCATTTCGACCCGGCCACATGCCAAATTGCCGTGCGCATTGCCGACCTCCTCCGTTGCGACGACCGAGAAGCAAAAAACCCTCGCCGACACCCCGAGGCAGACCGCTGGCCCTTCAACATACGAGCCCGCGCCGTCGGCAGTCAAGTTTTTCGCGCCCCGGCGCCGCGGCTTTCAATCCGGCACGGGGGTTTTGGCCGTCTCGCGCGGGCGGCGCATGACGGCCCGCCAACTGTAGTCGCGGCCGGGATGCTCGCGGGGCTCGACGACGAAGCAGGTAGGGTGTGTCAAGCGATAGCGCGACGCACCAAAGGGCTAAGACGAATCTGCGATGAAGAAAGGCACCGTGGCGCTCGTCGCACGCCGCCTTGCCGGAAAATGGTGCTACGTATTTCAGCACAACGCTCGGCCGGTACGCATGCGCTGTACCCGTAGGGTGTGTCAAGCGATAGCGCGACGCACCAAAGGGCTAGGACGAATCTGCGATGGAGAAAGGCACCGTGGCGCTCGTCGCACACCGCGTTGCCGGAAAATAGTGCGTCTCGCTGCGCTCGACACACCCTACGTTTTTCAGCACAACGCTCGGCCGGAACGCATGTGCTGTACCCGACGCCCCAACCCAGCCCCAGACCCAGCGCCGGCCCATGTTACACTTGGTGCCTTTGGCGAGCGCACTTGGTAAAATGCGCAGTCGTGACAATCGTGCATCAGCCGTGAGTTGGTCGCGGGGATCGCCATGCCGGAATATCGCCGCTATTACGTCACCGGGGGGAAGTATTTCTTTACGGTGGTAACCGACGGGCGCCGGCCGATTTTTACCGGTGAATCAGCACGAACATGCCTCCGTGA
>DATCFX010001432.1:0-1166 GCA_036509275.1 Pirellulales bacterium
CGACGTGTTTCTCAAGGTGGCCTATGTAGTTTTGCTCGGCGTAGGGGCGATTCTATTAGCGCAGGCGGTGAAGAGATAGGAGCGCGGTCGGCGCCGTCGCCGCAGCCGGTTTTCAGCGTAGGGCGCTCTCGGCGGAAGCCCGCCTCGTCTCAGGTTTTCCGGCTCCCTCCCCGAGCGCGCGAAGCAGCATCCGTTCCGAGCCCCGGCTGGAGAGGACTGTATTCGACCGCACTATTCCGTCGCGGATTGCAACGCCGGCTGGAAATACATCGGCGTGCAAGACGTTCAACTCCGCATCCGGCACAATGAGCATCGAGACGTGGGGCGGCAGATTCTGTTGCCACTGGCGCAGAGCCTCGAGGATCTGACTTGACGGCGTATCGGCGCCGCCGGTGTTCGCTCGCCAACTGGTGATCGCGTAGATGGGCTGCCATGGAGCCAGCACGGCCAGCTGCCGGGCGGCGTCCTGGGAGCTTGGAGCCCAGAGCGTAAACGGGAGCAGGAGCACTCTGCCGCGCGTCAAAGGGAGAGCGCGCGGAACGAGTCGGCACTGGCTCAGCACATGCCCGTGCAGCGCTAGGGGCGCTCGCCGTCCTACCATCACTTGCCGCGCTAACGCCGATTGCATAGGCGCAAAGTCGGCAGTGCCCGCCCAACTCGGCTGCCGGGCGATCGCGGCCAACTGCTGCATGGTGTCCTGCGTTGCGTCCTGGCCGGCCTCTGGGACGGGTTCTAACTCAGCGGCTAGCGCGGCACAGCGGACCGCATCGGCGAAGAGCACGCTGGGTGCCGCGCTGATCTCCTTGCCCTGGAGCGCCTTACCGCTCGCCAGCAAGGGCAGCGTAGCCGCGTTCTGCGCGGCGCATAGCGCCAGAGCTGTTTTGTTAAAGCTGTTTGTCCCTTCCGCGGCGTCGATGACCTGGTCGATGGCATAGTGGGTCTGCGCGTCGTAGGCATAATCGTTGAGTAACGACTGGATCTGTACCTCGGCCAAGCCCGGCTGATTCATACCCAGCAGCGCCCGGACAAGCAAGACCAACGCCAGTTTTCTCTCCGGCGGTTGAGGCAACGCGAGGTACTTCTCCAACGTGGCGTGGGCCGGTCCAAATTGCTGCCCAAAGATGCACAACTCGCCCAGGGCCAGCAACTCTTTCGCATCCGCGGCA
>DATCFX010001433.1:0-1209 GCA_036509275.1 Pirellulales bacterium
TGCCGCCGCTATGCTGACTGACGAACGGCCCCAGATTGATGCGCCAGGCGTCGCGCCCGTCGTGGTCCAGGGCCATGAGCGTATATTCTTCCGGCGCAGTCCACGACACATACACGTGGTTCTGGTCCACGGCCGGCGTGCTGCTGGCAAAGCTATTGCGCAGGTGCTTGGGGTGTACGGCCGACGAATAGTTGTGCTTCCAGAGCACGTGGCCATCGGCTGCGTCGAGACAGAGCACCATTCGCTCGGCCGTGTCTTCGTTGGCACTGGTCACAAAGATTTTGTCGCCCCACGCGACCGGCGACGAATGGCCGATGCCCGGCAGTGCGACGCTCCAGTTGTAATCCGATTCGGTCCACCGGGTGGGCACCGATTTGGCCAGACTAATGCCGGTGCCATTGGGACCGCGAAAACGCGTCCACTCCTGCGCTTGCACCGGCGCCACGGCGCACGCCAGGGTCGCCAGTATCAGGCAGCAACGAGCCGTGAATACACGCATGATAAAAACTCGCTAAGGCGGGAAGTTGTGCAGAAGGAAAATTGCGGCGAGGCTCGGTTGGCAGCGGGTCGCGACAATAATCGTAACCGAGGCGCAAGCGCGACGCTACTCGGTGGGTGTACGTCTTATTTGTAGGTAGCGCCGCTGACTTGGTGCCACGCCCCGAAGGGGCCGAAAGTCGTTAGCCAGGGGCGTGAGCCCCTGGACGATCAGCGCAGAAATGCCGCAAGCCCCGAAGGGGCGCCAGTAGTTCTCTGCCGCCCCTCCGGGGCTACGGAACGAACGCAAAATAAGTTCCCGATTTTCCAGGCCCCTCACCCGGCCTCTCCCGCCAGGGGCGAGGGATTTGCGGAGAAATGATTTTGCGTTTGTTCCTAAACGGTATTTCTCACCTACATCTGAGGCGCTCACCCCTACTCGGCCTGCGGCCGATTGACGAGCACGACCCGCAGGTCGCAGACGTTGGTATGCGTCGGGCCGGTTTTGAGCAGCGAGCCCAAGGCATCGAACAACGAATAGGCGTCGTTGCGGAGCAGGTAATCGTGCGGGTCGAGCTGCCGGGCGCGGGCCGCTCGGATCACTTCGGCATCGACCCAGGCGCCGGCCGCGTCGGTCGGGCCGTCTTCGCCATCGGTGCCGCCGGACAGCAGCACGATGTCTTCGCCGCCGCTGGTGGCCAGCACTTCCAGCGCGGCCAGCACCAACTGCTG
>DATCFX010001434.1:0-1559 GCA_036509275.1 Pirellulales bacterium
CCCACTTCTGCGACCTGAGTACCGAGGTTCCAGGACTGGCCTCCGTGGATGCCGAGGGCTTCGTGCAACCACTGAAGAACGGCGTCACCTCCCTGCTCGTCAAGGCTGGTGGCCAGACCGCCCGCGTGTCGCTCGTCGTCCGCGACATGGAGACGGCGCAGCCGGTCAGCTTCCGTCACGACCTTGTCGCCGTTTTGAACGTCGGCGGCTGCAACCAGGGTGCCTGTCACGGCACGCCCTCCGGCAAGAACGGCTTCAAGCTCAGCCTGCGCGGCTACGATCCGGACGCCGATTACTTGCAGCTGACGCGCGACGTCCACGGCCGTCGTACCGACCGTCAGGGGCCGGCGTCCAGCCTGATTCTACTCAAGGCCCTGGGCCGGGTGCCGCACGAAGGCGGCCAGCGCTTCCAGCCGAAAAGCACGCCCGCGCAACTGATGTACGCCTGGCTGGCCGAGGGCTTGCGCGATGATCCGCAAAACTTGGCCGCTCTCAAGAAGATCGAGGTACTGCCCGGCGCTCGCCTCCTGAACGCGCCTTCCCGCTGGCAGCAGCTGTCAGTGCAGGCCCACTTCGCCGACGGCCAGGTGCGCGACGTGACCCGGTTGACGGTCTTCAGCAGCAGTGACGCGAACATTGCCAACGTGACGGCCACCGGCCTGGTCGAATTCAACCAGACCGGCGAAGTGGCCATCCTGTGCCGCTACCTGGACGAGCTGGTGCCGGTGCGCATCACCTACCTGGAACCGAAGAAGGGGTTTCAGTGGCCCACGCCGCCGGAGAGCAACTACGTTGACCGGCACGTCTTCGCCAAGCTGAAGATGCTCAGCATTCAGCCGTCCGACCTCTGCACCGACCAGGAATTCATCCGCCGGGCGTACATGGACCTGTGCGGCGTGTTGCCGACGGCGGCGGAGACGCAAGCCTTCCTGGCCAGCAAGGAGCCTAACCGCCGGGCCAAGCTGATCGACGCCTTGCTCGAACGGCCCGAGTATGCTGACTTGTGGACTCTGAAATGGGCGGACGTGCTGCGCAGCACGCGCAAGACGATCCAGGTCAAGGGCACGCACGTCTTTCAGAAGTGGCTGCACACGCACATCGCCAACAACACGCCGTTGGATCAGGTGGTGCGCGAACTGATTACCGCGGGCGGCGACACCTTCGCCAATCCGCCGGCCAACTATTACCGCATCGCCCGCGATCCGAGCAACCTCGCCGAGACGACGGCCCAACTTTTCTTTGGCGTGCGGATGCAGTGCGCCAAGTGCCACAATCACCCCTTTGAGCGCTGGACGCAGGATGACTACTACAGCCTGGCCGCTTTCTTCGCGCGCGTGAAGCAGCGCAAGGCCCCCGCCGACGCCCTCAGCGGCAAGAAGACCGGCCAGGCCGAGTACATCTACAGCGACCGCGGCGGCGAGGTGATTCAGCCTCGCACCCGCAAGACGATGCCGCCGCGCTTCATGGGCGGTACGGTGGCGTCCATCGCCCCCGGCCTGGACCGGCGCGAAGTGCTGGCGCAGTGGTTGACCGCCGGCAACAACCCGTTCTTCGGTCGC
>DATCFX010001435.1:0-2492 GCA_036509275.1 Pirellulales bacterium
TCCCGCATCGCAGCCGCGTCGGGCTCCGGGCCCATCCGGCCGAAGAGCCGCGGCGCCAGCATCTTGCCACGGCGGCCCGCCACAATCGCACCGCCAGGCACTTCGCCGGAGCGCGTCCACGCGTTCAGCAGCGCATACGCCCGCTCGATCCGCGTCGGATCGAAGCCAATCTCTTCCGGCTGGGCGACTGTCAGATAAGCCATGCGTCCACCTGCGGGGATGAAGTCAGCACAGACCGCATATTAACAAAGCGGCCGGCGTAAGGATCGACCGAAAAATAACTTCCGTTTTTCCCGGCCCCTCACCCTGCCCTCTCCCGCAAGGGGAGAGGTGTCGCGGAGAAGTTATTTTTCGGCCGATCCTAAGCGAGTGCCCAATCGGGGACGGGCTCCCGCCGCATTCAGCATTCTGACTTCCGCACTTGCTCACACGCCCGCTTCGAGCAACTGGCGCTGCTCGTTGGACTCGCGTGCGGCATCGTCGGGGCGGTGGTCAGCGTCGGAGGCGGCTACGCTGCCAGCCTTCGGCCGCACGAGCATGGCGGCCAGGTACAATGCGGCGACGATCAACAGCAAGGCCCGCATGCCGGTGAGGAACGTCACCGATTGCAGCAAGGCGCCGGTCAAGGCTCCAAGCAAGTTGGCGCCCAGCGCCAGGTCTTTGCGCCCGGTGCGGGCGAAGGCATGGATAAAGACGATGCCGCTAAAGAGCATGGGCAGGGCCGTCAGCAGACCGACGAGCATGGCTTTGAGCGGATAGGCCAGCGAAGCCAGCCGCGCCAGGTCGACAAAGTACAGCCCCAGGCACGAGCCCAGCAGGCAGGCCGAGACCCACGCCAGCGGCAATCTCGGCCAGCGGGCGGCAATGAGATTGGCCACCAGTACCATCACGAGCACGCCGGAAATAATCACGGCATTCACCAGCCAGGTGTTGCCCAGCACGACGGCGGCTTTGCTGATGTTCTGCACTTCCAACAGCAGAAAGGCAGACCCCAGGAAAAAGAAGTGCCATTGCCACCGGTCCCAGGCCCGCGTGCCACGCTGGATGCCCAAGCGCAGCCGACCGTACCACACCAGGCCGGGCAGCAGGGCCGCCAGGATCCAGTACAGCGCCGGGATCGCCGGCTTTTGCAAATAGATGTATGGCCAATCATCGGTGGCCAGGGGAGTGGTGCCGGTCAGGCTGATGGGCAGGTCGGCTTGCCAGCGCACAATCTCGGCGGCCAGCGTCGGCTGGGCTGCCAGATTGGCCGCGATCGTGCGCGGGTCGCCGGCCACGAACGTCGTGCCACCCCAACCCAAGCGGCTCGAGCGGCGCGCAAACACCAGCGGCTTATGCCCGAATACGGACTCGAGCGTGCTGGCCATGCGGTCGGCGATGAACGGTTCCTGGACCATGAACGTGAGCACCATGACGCCGTCGTCGGCGAGCAGCTCGCGCGCCCGCTCGAGGCTTTCGCGGGTGTAGACATAATGATCGAGCCGAGCGTTGGTCATCGCGGTGGTGGTGTGCGAATCCAGCAGGCCGAAGATGATCAGATCGTAGCGCTCGCGCGTGGTGGCGAAAAAACTGCGGGCATCGTCGTTGACGATGTTGACGCGCGGCGACTGGTAGGGATGTTCCGGATGGTAGCGGCGGCCCATGTCGATGATGGCCGGGTCGATATCAACCGCCGTCACGCGCTCGGCCCCGCCGCGCAGCGCGCCGGCTGCGTCGTTGCCCGAGCCGGCTCCCACGATCAACACGTTTCGCGGCTGCGGTTTCAGCAGCAGCGGCACGTCGTATTGGCTGAGCCCGCGCAAACGTGCCGGGATCGTGGGATCGGCGGCCACGGACTGCGGACTGAGATCGACCATTGCCTGGTAGCCGACGTTGTTGACGGAGATGAAGAAGTCGCCGTCGCGGCGCAGGTTTTCGGGAACGGGCAGCAGCGCTAGTTTCTGATAAGGCGACCAAACCACTTCGCAGGCACCCCAGCCGCGGCCGGCGACAATCGCGCCCAACAGGATCACGCCCAGCAGGGCATAGTTGAACAGTCGCTCGCGCCCGCGACCCGCAAACGGCAAGATTGCGGCTGCCACCACGGCCATCCACACCGCCGGCGGAAGGTACCACGCGCTCAGCAGCACGAACAACCAGATGCCGGCCAGGCTGCCGGCCACGTTGACCGAATAGGCGGCAATCGTGCGCGGATGCTGATCCATGAGCCGGGCCATCAACCGGCCGATGGGCACGAACATTTCCCACACCAGCAGCAGCACAACGCCAGTCAGGGCCAGGCCCAGGGCGGCATCGACCACCGCGGCGGCTCCCTCGCTGGCTTCGGCTTGATAGCGCCACAGGGCGACGCCCGGCAGCCGGCTCAGGCGCTCGCTGATGCTGGCCACGATCTGGGCCGACCAGGGCACGGCCAGGGTCACGCAGAGTGCCGCCAATGGCAGCAGCAAGCGGCGCATCTTGACCGGCTGGCGGCTGGTGAAGCAGCCCATGCC
>DATCFX010001436.1:0-1366 GCA_036509275.1 Pirellulales bacterium
CCGCAACCAAACCCTTTCGCACACGCAACTCAAGCCGCGTCCACTGGGTGACTTCACGACCGGACCCCGGGTGTTGGTGGTGTGCGCGATCGCCGTGGTGGTCGCGACGGCCGGAGTGATTTCCGGCGTCTTGCTACTCAAGCTGATCCGGCTGGTGACCAACTTTGCGTACTTCGGCCAGTTTACCCTCGCCGACCTCAAACTGGAAAACTCTCCGTTCGGCCTGTGGACGGTGCTCGTGCCTGTTGCCGGGGCGCTGATTGTCGGCTTGATGGCTCGCTATGGCAGCGAGAAAATTCGCGGGCACGGCATTCCCGAGGCCATCGAGGCCATACTGCTGGGACGCTCGCGGCTCGATATCAAGGTGGCCATTCTCAAACCGCTGTCGTCGGCGATAGCGATCGGCACCGGAGGTCCGTTCGGCGCGGAAGGCCCGATCATCATGACCGGCGGCGCCTTCGGCTCGCTGCTGGCGCAACTGCTGAAGATGACCGACGCCGAGCGCTCCGTCATGCTGGTCGCCGGCGCGGCAGCGGGCATGTCCGCAACATTTCTTGCGCCTTTGTCGGCAATCCTGCTGGCCGTTGAGCTGCTGCTTTTCGAGTGGCGTCCACGCAGCCTCGTCCCCGTGGCTGTGGCCAGCGTAACGGCAGCGGCATTGCGGCGTGTACTGCTGGGTGGAAACCCCATCTTCAACATGCCCCCGATGTTGCAGCCGGTAAGTCATTCCGCAATGCCGGCGGCCGTCCTTGCAGGACTCGTTGCCGGCCTCATCGCGCTGGGCTTGACGTGGGGCGTTCATTTCTTCGAGGACCTGTTCGAGAAGCTGCCCATCCACTGGATGTGGTGGCCGGCGATTGGCGGTCTCGGTATCGGCCTCGGCGGCATGCTCTATCCCTCCGCTCTGGGTGTCGGCTATCCCGTCATTCAACATATGTTGAGCGGCCAGGGCGGATGGTACCTGATTCTGGGCGTGGTCTTTGTTAAGAGCTTTATATGGATGGAATCTCTCGGTTCCGGCACTTCCGGCGGCATCCTGGCGCCTCAGTTGATGATCGGCGGCGGCGTAGGCGTCGCACTGGCCCATGTCCTGCCCGTGATGCAACCCGGAGGATGGGCGCTGGTCTGCATGGCTGCCGTTCTTTCCGGATCGATTGGCGCGCCATTGACCGCCGCCGTCCTCGCCGTTGAGTTGACCCACAACAGCACCCTGATGCTGCCCTTGCTGCTGGCCTGCGTCACGGCCTATGGCATGACGGTGCTGATGCAGAAGCGCTCGATCCTCACCGGCCGCATCGCCAAGCGTGGCTTCCACCTCAGCCGCGAGTACGGCGTCGACCCGCTGGAGACCGTGCTCGTAGCGCAG
>DATCFX010001437.1:0-3194 GCA_036509275.1 Pirellulales bacterium
ACGTGCCGCCGGTGTAGGTGTTGGCCCCGCCCAGAACCAGCGCGCCGGGCCCCGACTTGGTCAACGCTGCCACCGTGCTGCCGTTGTTGCTGATGATCGGGTTGATGGTCAGCGAGCCGAGCGGGTTGTTCTGGATGATGCTCAAGTCGCCGCCGGAGGTCGAAGCCAGGCCAGTATGGATCGTGCTAGTGGTGCCAGCGGTGATCGTCGAGTTGAAAGCGCCCACCGCGGCCGTTTCCAGAATGCCACCGCCGGTGATCGTCAACGTGGCGCTGCTGGCGACGGAAAGCGCCGAGGTGGCGGGGGCATTGAAACGCAGCGAATTGATCGCCACGGTCGGGGCCGCGCCGCTGTAGGCCGCGCTGTTGGTAATGTTTTGCGCGGCGAGCCACGAGGCGGCGGAGTTCTGCACGGTGTAGCTGGCCGCCGCCATCGGGGCGACCACGCCGCTGACCAGCGTGGCCCAGTCGGTGCCGTTGACGGTGGCGAAACCGCCCACGAATGCGCTCGTTGCCGCGCTGAGCTTGATGGTGTCGTTAGTCGGCGTTCCGCCCAACGTGAAATCGATCGTGCTGCCGGCGGCGGTGCGCGTCAGACCGCCGCTGCTGAAGTCGAGCGTCGCGGTCTGCGTTCCGCCGGCGGTCAAGCTCACGCTCGAGGCGCCGCTGCCCAGGACCAGGCCCTTGACGGTCTCGCTGCTATTGCTTGTGGCGTTGCCGAGCGCGATCAGCCCCGCGCCGTCGAGCGTCAGCGCGGCAGCGCTGGAAAGCTTACTGCCGTTGTTGGTGGTGTAGTCGAGCGTCAGCGTGCCGCCGGTGACCGTCGTGGCGCCGGTGAAGCTGTCGGCGCCCGAGAGCGTGACATTGCCCAAACTCGTCTTGGAAATGGTCGACCCGGTGGTCGACTCCGTGATATTCCCCGCCAGGTTGACGCTACCCAGGGCCGACCCGTACGGACCGGACGCTGCGGTGCTGTAAGGCAGCAGGGCGCCGCCGAGGGTCAGGCTGCCGGTGAGGTCGAGGTTGGGCTGCACCGTGAACGAGCCGACGTTGTTCTGGAAGATCGTCGGCGTGGTGCCTGCCAGGCGAATTGCGCCGGACCCGGCGATGATGCTGCCCGAGGCGGTGTTATTGAATTGGAGTTGGTTCACCACGAAGGGCGTGATTCCGCCAACCAGCGGCATTGAGAAATCGGGAGAGGCCGACAGCCAGTTGTTCTGAACGGTAAAGGCACTGACGCCATTGAAAATCAACTGGTCAGTGGCATCGCCACCCGACGGGGCGCCGTAAAACGTGCCGCCCGCCTGCGTCTGAATCGACCATTGCGTCGTGTCGGCCAGATTGCCGGAGTTACCGTTCCAGACCCAAACTGCGGCCTGCAATGGCGAGCCCGTGACGAGCGTGGCGATGATCGCCAAATACGCGGTCGTGGCCTTGAAGAACCGCGTGCGATGCGCTGGGCGAAGCATGGAATCAATTCCCGAAGCAGTGGGTTGGCGACGATGGTTCAACACGCAAAACCGCCTTGTTTCAAAGGAACCTGGCCAAACGATCTGGAACACTCACTCCGGCGACGCAAGCCTGCACCGCTCGCGAACGCTGCCGGAAATCGTCAAACTGAAAATCTTTCGCTCGCTGCCGCAACTCAGCTCGCAGTAGCGCGCGCTCAACGCTCGCGCACGCACAGCGCTGGCGACAACCTGCCGTACCGCAACTTGTCGCACGCCGACAACGTGTCACACGAAAACCTGTCGCACTGCGAAAACCTGTCGTGGCGCACGCCAAAAACCAACCTGCAATCGAGAAGTTGGTCTGCGAAGAAAGGCCGCGCGGGCTAGATGCAGGAACGTTTTGCGATGCCGGCGACGAGAGAGAGCGAGAACGCCCGCTAACCTGAAGAGGTGCGGCCTTCGTGACCGTTTGCGCGAGCGATGCGAGCACAGGCATGAACGTATCCGAGAGAAAACGAGTACGCCGAATGCGGTGGCGTCAGGTACGCCGATTGTGCTGGCACGCGATGAAGTTTGCAAGAAAAAAGATTCATTTTAAAAAATTTTTTATTTCTTCAGAGTATTAGCCCCCGCTTATACACCGATATTCGGCCGCAGCAGGGAGTTGCGACTCAGCCCTTGATGGCGAGACGGTCGCAAATCAATACTTGTTCTTGCATTGGAAATAAAAAATGGCGCGCGCGGGCGCTTGCATTGCAAGCGAGGTACTCTTTTTCCCTCCCCGACGCACGAACCGGCGCCGTCACCCGGTAGATCCAGCCAGCGGGGCTCGATGAACAGGCGCCTCGGCCGACTTCGGCGACCGAAATTTGACGCCCAGCCGGCGATAAAGCCTTTTTTTGTGTCTTAACGCGTGTTTGTGTCTCCAAATTACTTTTCAAAAAAACAAGCATGGCGCAAGAAGTGCCTACCATCCGCAATCAATCACTACCGCGAATGGCTCTACGGACTCGCCCAATGACGGGAATGACACTACCGTAGAACGAATTGCCCCCCTATAGGAGGCGTGTTTTCAAAGGCCGGATCGCTCTTGAGCCACAGGCCGAGTGCCCGGGCCAGAACGAATCGGCTGTAATCTGCATACGTCCGCCACACGCCGCTGTTCAGCGCGGCGGACGAATAATCTCGCCATAAATTTAGGTAGGGCTGCTGCCGTGGCTGCGGCGCCTTGGGCGGACGCCCGCGTTTGCGCGGAATCACCGGCAAAGCGGCCTCCGACGACGATGGCGCCGCCGGCACGTCCGGCTCGCCAAACTCGACAGGCAAACCCAACTCCAGCATGAAAAATCGCCGTAGATCGGCCTCGAGCGGCGGATCGGCCGGGTTCTGGTGCTCGATAGCGGCAAAGCCGCCGCTCACCATCGGCTCCACCTGCCAGGAGCCAACGCAGGCCGCACCCTGGCACCGCTCGGGATCGGCGCGTCGGCCGGAACCCTGGCCGGAAATGGTCGGCACATGCGACCAACTGCCGGGCCAGTCGGCGTCCAGCAGCGGTTGCAGGCCCAGGTTGGCCGCCGCATTCAGATCGGCGCTCATGCCCCGACCTGCCGTGCGGCGTTCTTCAATCGGCATCCAGAGTCGACCCTCGGGGCTGGGCACGCGCACCACGTCCGGCAGTGGCGCGCCAGCCTCTTGCCGGCTGGCTGCCCGGTGCAAGACCAACAGAAACAGGTCCGCCAATTCG
>DATCFX010001438.1:0-22117 GCA_036509275.1 Pirellulales bacterium
CCATCGAATGCCCGGTCAAATAGATGCGCGTGGCATCGACTCGGTAACGCCGCCGCACGTCGTGCAAGACCGCCAGCACGTCGTACTCGCCAATCCCGCGATACTCGGTCGGTCCGCCCGGTCCGCCGCGCGGGCTGGCGACGAGCACGCCCAGCTTTTCGCCGGCCCGTTGGAGCGCACCGCCGGGATAGCCATCGAACAGCGTGTTCTCGTCTCCGCCGGTGCCGTGCAGCGCGAGCACAAGCGGCCATGCCTGCCGCTCGTCGTAGGCCGACGGCACAAACAGCCGGTAAGGCTGCTCGGATTGGTCCGCGTCCGATCGATAGCTGAGGTGCAGATCCCGGCTTTCGGCCGCCGACGCACGTCCGCAGTACATCGAGACCCAGCCGACGGCCAGCGTCATGAGCATCGTCCAGCGTCGCATCGTCATTGATCACTCTCTGCTCGGTTGCCGTTCGAACCCACCCCGGCTGACGCCCCGTTTTACGCTGCCGTCTGCCGCAGGTGCAAGAACTTTCGCGACGCGGTTGAAGTCCGTGCCGCATCGGCCGCCGATATCTGCATGTCGACGCTTACGAAAAAAAAATTCTCCGGCCGATCCAAGATCGGCTGCCGCCGGACGAATATCTCCTTAGTCGTCGATTCCGGCCGCTGCCGCCATGTCGCCGGATCGACCGAAAAATAACTTCCGGCGCAACCCCCTCTCCCCGTGCGGGAGAGGGCACGGTGAGGGGCCGAAAAAACAGAAGTTATTTTTCGGTCGATCCCGTGGCGGCCGATCCCACACACGAGGAGCCCCACCGCCATGTTCAAGAAGTCATTGATTGCCGGCGTCACGGTTGCGACGCTGGGAGTGTTTTTCCTGGGCCGCGACGCGCTGAGCTACGTCGGCACGTCGATCGGCTGGATCAAAGATTCCGTGAAAAACAGCGTGCCCATCGATTTCGAAATCGAGCGGGCGCGGCGCATGATCAAAAACCTAGTGCCCGACATCCGCCAGAACATGCAGCGGATTGCCGCCGAAGAGGTCGAGGTCGAGCGACTTACCCGGCAGATTGCCGACAACTCCGCGCGGCTGGCCCGCGACCGCGACGAGATCATGCGGCTCAAGACCGATCTGGCCGCCTGTTCCGGTTCGCTCAAGTATGCCGGGCGGCGCTATTCTCCCGACGAGGTCAAAGCCGATCTGTCGCATCGCTTCGAGCGCTACAAGACGCACGAGGCCACGCTCGAAAGCCTATCGCAAGTCGAACGGGCCCGGCAGCGCAGCCTGCAAGCGGCCCGGCAGAAGCTCGAAGGCATGCTGGCGATGAAGCGGCAACTGGAAGTGGACGTCGAGCATCTCGAAGCCCGGCTGAAAATGGTCCAGACGGCCCAATCCACGAGCAACTACAACTTCGACGACAGCCAACTGAGCCGCGCCCGCGCGTTGGTGAGCGACGTGCGGACCCGATTGGAAGTCGCCGAGCGAATGGTCGAGGCCGACGTCGCCGTGCAGTCGGAAATCCCGCTGGACACCGCCGCGCCGACGAACATCGTCGAGCAAGTCGCCGACTACTTCCAAGCTCACGACGCCGAAGTGGCCGAGGCCGGCAACTAAGGCGAGCCAGCAGTGCCGGCGATGGGAGTTTCCCTGCGGCCCACGCGCGCGTTACGATTGAGAGGCCAAGGTAGCGGAAGTCGTGAGACTTCCGGGCACGACGCCCGTCAAAAGTTCATCACGGAATTCTCACGAATTCCGCTACGGCGCAGACGCGCGTTACGATTAAAAGATCATGAAACCGCTGGTCCAGTCGCACTGCCAGGCCTCGATCGAGCCGACCCGCTTTTGGCTATGGGTCGACGGCGTGGGCGGTTTTTTGGTGTGCGAAGGAGCCGAGTACACGATCGGCCAGCCGGTGGGGGCGGGCGTGGACATTGGCATCCTGGCCGACATTTCCAGCCGCCATGCAGTCATTCATCGCCGGCAGGACGATTATATGCTCGAACCACTGCGGCCAGTTGCAATCGACGGTCGAACGCTCAAGGGGCCGGCGCTGCTGGCCGACCGGGCCACGATTCAACTGGGCGCGTCCGTGCGGCTGGCTTTCCGCCGTCCGCACCCTTACAGCAACAGCGCTTGCCTGGCGATTGCCAGCCAGCATCGCACGTCGCCATCGTGCGACGGCGTCTTGCTGGCGGGCGACAGCCTGGTGCTGGGGCCTGGTCCGCGGGCGCATATCCAGTGCCCGGCCGGCTCGGGCGAGATCCTGCTCTACCGGCAACAGTCGCAGTGGTTTTGCCGTGCGGCCGCCCCGCTGGAGATCGACGGCCAGGCGGCCACCGGCGGCGGGCCGCTGGGACGATCGTCGCGCGTGGTGAGTCCCGACTTTTCGTTCACACTTGAGGAGGCTGGCTGAGCATGCAAGCTGCTTCCCAAATTCCCGACACGCGGCCGCCGCGGCACATGCCCGAGCGCTTCGAATATGCCAGCGGCGCCCGTCCGCTGCCCGGCTATACGATCAAGCGCGGCATCGGCGCCGGCGGCTTCGGCGAAGTGTATTACGCCACCAGCGATGGCGGCAAGGACGTGGCGCTCAAGCTCATTCGCCGCAATTTGGATGTCGAGCTGCGCGGCGTGCGGCAATGCTTGAACGTCAAGCACCCGCACCTGCTCGCGTTGTTTGACGTACGGCAGGACGAGCAAGGCAATAGCTGGGTAATCATGGAATACGTCTCCGGCGAGTGCCTGGAAGACGTCATTGCCCGGCATCCGCAGGGCCTGCCGCCCGGCCTCGCGCTGGAGTGGTTTCGGGGCGTGGCCGCGGCCGTGGCCCATCTGCACGAACATGGCATCGTGCATCGCGATCTCAAGCCGGGCAATATCTTTTGCGACCAGGGCCAGATCAAGCTGGGCGATTACGGCTTGTCGAAGTTCATCTCCGTCAGCCGCCGCAGCGGCCAGACCGAGAGCATCGGCACGGTACACTACATGGCCCCCGAGATCGCCAAGGGCTGCTACGGCAAGGAAATCGACATTTATGCCCTCGGCGTGCTGTTGTATGAACTGCTGACTGGCCACGTGCCGTTCGAGGGCGAGAGCGTGGGCGAGGTGCTGATGAAGCACCTAACGGCCCAGCCCGATCTGGGGCTGCTGGCCGAGCCGTATCGCGGCACGGTCGCCGCGTGCCTGGCCAAAGACCCGGCCGAGCGGCCGCGCTCGGTCGGCGAATTGCTCGCGCGGCTGGTCGCAGCTACGCAGAGCACGGCGGCGCAGGCCGGAGCGCAGCAGGCGGCGCCGGCAATTTCGTCGAAACCCGTGATGCCGCCGCAGGCCGGCCCCGAGCCGCGCGTGGGAGTAGCCGCTGCGAAAAGCGCCTGGTCTCGGTTCTGGCAATCGCTAAGCGTGCCGAGCAAAGTGCTCGTGACGCTGGCCGGCGCTTATGCGTCGCTGTCGTTATTTGCGGCTTTCGCGTGGTTTCAATTCGTCCCGCCAAGCTGGACGCGTGGCTTACTCCTGGCCGCAATCGGCGTGGGTATCTACTGGTATCTGCGATCGAACAAAAATGCTAAAGCGGCCATCCGGCAGCGGCCGGCGCAAGACTTGGCCCCGCGCGGCATCAATGCCGCGGCTAAGGTCGCATTGTTGCCGGCGGCGGAATCCACGCGCGAGCGCGTGGCCGAGTTGCTTGGGTCGCTCGTGTTTGCCGCGGTGGTGGCGGCGGCCGTCATGGTCTTGGCGGCAGCCGTGCGCGGCGTGCATCTATCGGCCCAGCAGATTGCCTGGCAATGGCTGGTCGGGGCAATGGGAAGCTGGCTGGTCCTGGTGCCGGCCAAATGCTGGGAGGGGAAGCCCGGCGACGACAGCCGGCGGCGGTTCACGATGCTGCTCTTGGGCCTGGTGCTGGGGCTGTTTGCCTGGGCCGTGGCCGGCTATCTGTGGGTCGAGTTGCCCTACGACTCGCCGATTGTCACGAGCGTGACCGGCGCCGTCGGTCGCGAGGCCTACGAGCCCAACGGTCAGCCCCGGCTGCTCGCCTACCTGGCGTACTTTGGCCTGCTGATGCTCGTGCCGCGTTGGTGGCTGCAGGCCGATCCGCAGCGCCGGCGGCGCGTGAATCTGTGGTCGACCGCCCTTTGCGTCTGCTACGCATTGGTGCTGAATCAGTTCTGTGCGTTTCCGCAGCCCTGGGCCATGTGCGTCGCCGGCACCATGTCCTTGGCGGTGCAACTGTCCAGCGGCTGGCACCGGCAACCGCGCAACACGCTGGTCCCGCGCCATGATTAGCTTGCCAGCCTTAGTCGTGCTGCTCGTGGCCGGGTTCTTCCTGATCCGGGCATTGCCGGCCGTCATCTGGAAAGTCGCGCTGGGCATCTTCGGCCTGCTGGCTGCGTGCGAACTGATCGTGGCGCTGGCCCTGCTCGTGGCTCTGATCCCCGGCTGCGACCAAGACTGTTTGCCAGACATCCCAGTGCAGGTCGAAACCCTCTGGGCCGATGAGCGTTCCCCTTCCAATTCGCCCGCCCAAATCTCGGGAGACGATGCATCGGCGATCGACCCAATCGACTTGTCCGACGATCACCGCTCGCCCGCGCAGTATGCGGCCCAGCGAGACGAGATCGAGCGGCAGTGGCACGCGGCGGAACTCGAGCGCCGCCTCTGGCACGCCGGCAGCCTGGCCGGGGGCGTCTTCATCTGGCTGGCCATCGCCACGGCCTATTTAAAACTCGATCTGCACAGCTCCGGACGTCATCGCGGCCGCCTGCGTCTGGCAGCAGCCACCGCACTGGCGCTCGCCACCGCAGCCGCCACCTGGGCCTGGACCCAGCCACTATAATCGCACCACACCGTTTACCGGCATATCACCGGCAAGCTGGCGCTTGCCGCTCGCCACCGCTCGCCGGTGCTGTCCGTCATTCATCATTCATCACTCATCATTCATCATTTCCTCCCATGCCCGACACGCTGCTCATCGACGGCATCCGCGCGGGCGACGCCGCTGCGTGGAACGAGTTGATCCAGCGTTTCGAGGGGCGGCTGTTGGTGTTTGTCGACGCCCGATTGCGGGACCGCGCCGCGAGCGAGGACGTGGTGCAGGAAACGTTTATCGGCTTGCTCTTGGGCCTGCCGAACTACGATCCGCGCCAGCCGCTGGAAAGTTACCTGTTTGCCATCGCGGGGCATAAAACGGTCGACTATCGCCGGCGGCAGGGGCGGCGCCCGGAAGGCCCGCTCGCCCCGATCGAGGGCAGCTCGGCCGGCGGTGGACCGGCGGCACGCGCCCCGCGCGCCAGCGCCTTGGCCCGTAGCGGCGAGCGGCGGCAACTGGAAGAGCAGGCCGTGTCCGCCGCGCTCGAGGCGATCCTGGCCGATTGGCGCCAGCGCGGCCAATGGTTGCGCGTGGCCTGCGCGGAACTGCTGTTTGTACACGGGGCCGGCAATCGCGAAACGGCCGCGCTGTTAGGACTCCCGGAACAGACCGTCGCCAATCAGAAATTCGAATTCGTCCAGCGGCTGCGAAACGCCATCGCTGGCCAGCAACTCTCGCCCGACGTGTTTCCCGAGTTGAGCCCGCGTCCGGGTGAATAAATGCCGGCAGGGCTACTTGGGTTCGCCCAGCAGCCAGCGCGGGGCGATCTGGTCGGCTTCGTCGGCGGTGGTGAGCCAGAGCAGCAGGCGGAATTTCATGTCGGCTTCGATCGCTCGGAACTCGGCTTTGCCGGCGAGGTTCACGCGCTCGCCCGGATCGGTTTCGAGGTCGAACAGCTCGGCGTAGCCGTCGGGATAGTAGTTGTATTTCCACCGCTCGGTGCGGACCATCTTGGCGTCGGGATGCCGGGTGCCGGCCACGCCGCGTCCCTTCTCGAAGTGCATGTCGAGCCGGCCGCCGGTGATGACCTCCGGAATAATGTTCTCGCTAAACACCGCGTCACGCGGGGCGTAGTCGCGGCCCGAGGGCGTGACCAGCGGCGCGAAGCTGCGTCCCTGGCATGCGAGCGGCTCGCTCAAGCCGGCCAGCTCGAACAAGGTGGGCAGCACGTCGACGGCCTCGACCAGCGTATCGTGCCGCTGGGGTTTGATCTTTTCCGGCCAGGCGACAATCAGCGGCACGCGCACCGACGACTCGAAGAAACAGTTCTTGCCCATGATGCCGTGTTCGAGCAACTGGTCGCCGTGGTCGGCACTGAAGACGATGATCGTGTTGTCGGCGAGCCCCAGTTCCTTGAGCGTTTGCAGAATGCCGCCGATTTCCGCATCGACGTGGCTGATCGAGCCGTGGTAGCTGCGATAGATCCACTCGAGTCGCTGCCGCGGCGTGTCCAGCGGCGGCGTCTTGTCCCGCAGCACGAGTTTGGCCAACGGGGGCGGAAAGCGGTTCACGTCGGCCGCGGTCACCCGCTCCGGCAGCGGGAAGTCGACATCGTCAAACATCGACGCATACGGCTCGGGCAGTTCGAACGGCGCATGCGGCTTCCAGAACGACGCATGCAGGAAGAATGGCTTTCCGCCGGCGGCCAACTCGTGGAGATAGTGCCGCGTGCGCTGGCCGACCCAGGCGGTATCGGTGAACTCTCCGGCAATGGCGGCCCGATAGGGGTTCTTGCCGGCGGGAATGTCGGCGGCAACCTTGCGATACGGCAAATAGTTGAGCGGATCGTGCGTGTTGCGCCAGCGGACGTAATCCGACCAGGGATCAGTGAGCGACACGCCGTCGTGCAGTTCGACGATGTCGAACCCCGTGCGCCGCGCTTCCGCCTGGTCGGGCGGATAGTAATGCAGCTTGCCCACCACGGCCGTGCGGTAGCCGGCCTCGCGCAGCCGCGCCTGCATCAGCACTTCGCGGCGATCGAGCGGCGTGTAGTTCACGCGGTTGCGGTGCGAGTGCGGATAGCGGCCGGTGAAAAAGCTGATCCGCGAGGGAACGCAGACGGGCGCCTGCACAAACGCGTGCGTAAAGTTCGCGCCGCCGGCAGCCAGCGAGTCCATGTTCGGGGTGCGCACCAGCTTGTTGCCATTGGCCCCGATGCTGTCCCAACGCTGCTGATCGGTCATGATGAACAAGATATTCGGCCGGCTAGGTGTGGGCGCGGCGTCAACTCCGACAATGAGAATCGCCAGACAAAGCGGCATCGAAGCGATTCGCAATAGTTGATTCATCGTTGGCGCGGCATATCGGTTATCGAGGACTGCCAGTCTTGCGCGGTGTGGAAAAGCCGCAGGACTGAGTGACGTGGTCGCCCACGTGGAGCGGTTTATTCTCGGCTGGCGTGGTCGCGCAGCCATTGGTCCCTCGTTCTCGCCACGGATTCCCGTACTTCATCCATGGTGTGGAGGCCGCCGGCTGCCGCCTCTGTCGCCGCCTGATCAATGAGGGCCAAGTGCTGGGGCGTGAAGAAACGACCGAAGTCTCCGTCATCTAGTTGGAAGTCGTAATTCAGCATGTCTTAATCCGTTGGGCAGAAGCGGGCGGCGCTAAAACCGCCCCTCTTCACTTTCTGTTCGCGCGCTCACCGGCTTCCAGGCGATACAGGTGTTTGTCGGTGCGGAGGAAAATGGCGGGGCCGCAGAAGGCGGGCGAGGCCATCTGCCGGCCGTCGAGTTGGTTGGTTGCCAGGAGCTTGTACTCGCGTCCCGGCTCGAGCACGTAGGTGCGGCCGTCTTCCGAGGGAATGTAAATTCGGCCGCCGGCCAGCGTGGGCGAAGCGGAGTAATCGCCACCCAGTCGCTCGGTCCAGATCGATTTGCCGGTTTTGGCGTCGATCGAACTGGCCACGCCGCGATTGGTGACCAGGTAGAGTTGCTCGCCGACCAGCAGCGGCGAAGGCGCCGCTGAAATCTGTCGCGTGGCCCGCCAGGCCACGGCCGTGTCGGTCAAGTCGCCGCTGCCTTCGTCGCCGCTGCCTTCGTCGCCACTGCCGCCGGGCCGCATGGCCCACAGTTGCGGCCGGCCGAAATCCGTGACGACGAACAACAGCCCGTCGCCGAAGCTGGGCCGTGGCACGGCGGAAAAGCCCTTGTACCGGACCTTCCACAGTTCGCGTCCGGTGGCCGGATTGTAGGCCACGACCTGGCCGGCGCCAGAACTGATCAACTGCGCGTGGCCGGCGGCCTGAATCACCAGCGGAGTCGAGTAGGCCTTGCGCCAGTCGGGATTGTCGGCCGGCTTGCCGGTGCGGTCGGTTTTCCAGGCGATGCGGCCGGTATGCTTGTTCAGTGCCACGACGTATTGCACGTCCATGCCGTCGCAGTTCACGATCAAAAAGTCGCCATACAGAATCGGCGAGCTGCCCGGCCCTTCTTTATGCTCGAGCTTGAGCGAGGTGTTTTTCCACAGAATGCTGCCCGTGGCCGTGGCCAGGCAGGCGGTGCCGTTGGTGCCGAAGTGGACGTACACCCGGCCGTGTTCGATCACCGGCGTGGGCGAGGCGTAGCTGTTCTTGGTGTTCACCGATTCGGGCTGTTCGATGTGAAACACTTCGACATCGTGCAGCACCGACCCGGAGTCGCGATCAACGCACACGGCCCGCAGCGAGTGGCCGCGATCGACGGCCGTGGTCATCCAAATCTGCCGCCCCAGCACGACCGGCGAGGACCAGCCTTCGCCGGGAATGGCCGTCTTCCAGCGCACGTTTTCCTGTTCGCTCCAAGTCAGCGGCGGATCGGCGGCCGGAGCATGGCCCTGGCCGTCGGGACCACGAAATTGCGGCCAATCGTCGGCCGCCCCCGCACGGGCCGGCAACAACAGCAGCAGCGCCAGGCAGAGCAGTCGAGTCACGTGGAAGAATCTCCGAAAAGAAATGATGAATGATGAATGGAAGAGGCGTAAGCGTTTCCTCCACTCATCATTCATCGTTCCGCATTGATCAATTGCCGGCCTGCCAGGCTCGTGACCGAGGGCAGATTGCCCTGGGCATCAAATGGCAGGGGGCGAGGTTCGGTAATCACGTCGAGATCCGGCCGCTCGCGTGCTTCGGCCAGGTAGGCGGCCGAACATTCCACTTCGGCCAGTTCCAGCGTGTTGCGGATCCATAGCACCCCGGCCTCTTCCGGCGGCTTGAGCCCAATCTGGCCGAGCGCGGCCTCGAGCACCTGCCGGTCGGTCGGAAAATGCATGGGCAGCCGGGCGCCTTCCGGATGGCCTCCGGTGAGCGTGTTGATGTACGTGACGTGCAGGTCGGTTTGCTCGATCGCCCGCGTCGTGCAAAAGTCGGCCAGGCCGATGCCGCAGGCATTGCCGTGCGTGGCTTCGGTAAGGCCCCGCACGATCACGCGGCGCACATGGGGCGACTCGCGCGTGCCCGCCGACTGGGCCAGCTTGCGGCCGACGACGTTGGTGTCCATGCCCGCCCCGCTGATGTCCTTGCCGATTTCGTCGATGATGAGCACGTCGACTTTGCCAAAGGGAAGCTGCGGCAACCAGCGTTTGGCCAGCACGAGCAGTTCCTTCTCACGGCGCTCGAACTCCTCGGGGGCGACGGCCGCGATCAGCGCGGTTTCGTCATAGGCGTTTTCCACGATGCCGACGCCAGCCAGGATGTGGCAACTCGCCAGCACCTGGCCGGCCACCGCCTTGACGATCTGGTCGAAGCTGTAGTCCTGGATCGCCCGATGGTAGATCGTGGCTCCGGCGTGTTTGCCCAGACCGATGAGCATCATCTTCATCAGCCCGCTTTCGATCTCGCCGACGAAATTCGTGTGCGGCTTGACGCGGCCGCAGACCAGCACGTGATCGGCCTCGCTGGCGTAGCGATCGAAGTGGACCGGCAAGCCCTCGGGCGTGTGGCAGACGATCACGGTCTCCATCGTCGCGCGGATCGGGCAGCCGAGAAAATCTTCGGTCACACCATAACCGCGCAAGATGCCCACTTGCCCGGCCACCGTGCCGCCGCCGTGGCTGCCCATCGCCGGCACCACAAAGGGTTCGAGCTTCAGGCCTTTTAGATGCCGGACGACCGCCTGCAGGATGACGGCGATATTGGCAATGCCGCGGCTCCCGGCGGTAACGGCCACGCTCTGGCCGGGCCGGACCTTGCCTGCCAGGTTTAGCCGCGCGAGTTCGCGGTCGACCGTTTCGGCAATCTTTTCGACCCGCGGACAGTCAAAGCGCTGTGCCACGCGGAACATCGGTGGAAACTGCATGGGTTGTCGTCTCGCAAACAAACGATGGGGCGTACCCCCATATCCTAACCCAAAATGCCGGCAAGTTCACGGCGCGGGTCGGTGATTCAAAGCTGCGATTCCGTAGTCCGCGACAACGCCGCCGGCATCCGCTACGATGGTCGCCACGGCACGGGCGCCGGGCACATGGCCGACCGGGAAGCCGGGAAACCATGTTTGCGATCCGCCCCGGCGGGGGCTCGCGGTGATCAAATGCCGGAGAATGCGAGTGAAGTGGGACGGACCTGTTTTTGAGGCGGCCCGATCGTGAATTGGGTACAAGTTTACGATCCGCTTGGGTCGCCCGTGCTCTCGACGCTGCTGGCGGCGGCGCCGATCGTCGTGCTGCTGGGCTTGTTGGTGCTGGGCGTGGCGGCGCATCGGGCGGCAGCTTTGGGGTTGGCCGTGGCGCTGGCCAGTGCGGTGTGGGGTTTTGGCATGCCGGCCTCGAGTGCGGCGGCCGCCGCGTGCTATGGCGCGGCCTTTGGGCTGCTGCCGATCGGTTGGATCGTGCTGGCGGCCGTCTTCTTGTATCACCTCACGGTCCGCAGCGGGCAGTTCGAGGTCGTCAAGCGGTCGGTGCTCATCATTTCGCCCGACCGGCGAATGCAGGCCCTGCTGATCGCCTATTCGTTCGGCACGTTTATCGAAGGCGCGGCGGGCTTCGGCACTCCGGTGGCCATTTCGGCCGCGCTGATGATCGGGCTGGGCTTCTCGCCATTGTACGCCGCAGGGCTCGCGCTACTGGCCAACACCGCGCCCGTGGCTTTCGGCGCGCTGGGCACGCCGATCATCACGCTGGCGAAAATCTCCGGCCTGGACGAAATGGCCTTGAGCCAAATGGCCGGCCGGCAACTGCCGCTGTTCTCGCTGATCGTGCCTGCCTGGCTGGTCGTGGTGATGTCGGGCTGGCGTGGGCTGCGTGGCTGCTGGCCGGCGGTGCTGGTCAGCGGCGGAAGCTTTGCCGGCATTCAATGCGCGATCGCCAATCTGCACGGCCCGGCTTTGGTCGATGTGGTGGGAGGGCTCGGTTCGCTGGTGCTGCTGGCGATCTTTCTGCAATTCTGGCAGCCGGCCGAGATCTGGCGCTTTGCCGACGAACCGCAGCAAGCTCCGCCGGCCGGGCCGCCGCTTTCACGCCGGCAGATTGCCTATGCCTGGGGCCCTTGGGTGCTGTTGTCGCTGATGGTGTTTCTCTGGGGCTGGCCCGACTTCAAGACGCTGCTCAACGGCGGCAGCGAGGAGCGGCCCAACGTGCTGCGCGGCGTATCGGTGCTCACGGCCGAAATGCCGCTGCTGCACGATCGGATTTATCGCACGGCCCCGGTGGCCACGGTGCCCGCCGGCTTGGACCACGCGGCCAAGCCGGAGGAAGCCGTCTACGAGTTCAATTGGCTATCGACCACCGGCACCGGCATTTTTCTGGCCGCGATTTTGTCGGCCTGCTGGTTGCGAATCTCCGCCAGGGTGTTCTTGGCGGAATTCGTGAGCACGTGCGTAAAAATGCGCTGGGCACTGCTGACCATCGCCTGCATGTTGGCCTTGGCGTTTACGACCAAATACTGCGGCAGCGACGCCACGCTGGGGCTGGCCTTTACGCATACCGGCTGGTGGTATCCGTTCTTCGCGCCGCTGTTGGGCTGGCTGGGCGTGGCGCTGACCGGTTCGGACACTTCGTCCAACGCGCTGTTCGGCGGCTTGCAGCGCATCACGGCCGAGCAGTTGAACCTGCCGCCCCTGCTGATCGTCGCCTCCAATAGCACCGGCGGCGTGATGGGCAAAATGATCGATGCCCAGAGCATCGTGGTGGCCGCGATCGCCACCGAGCAGACCGGCCAGGAAGGCCAGATCCTGCGATTTGTCTTCGGCCACAGCATCGCACTGGCCGCACTGGTCGGCGTGCTGACGATGGTGCAAGCCTATCTGGCGACGTGGATGATTCCGGGGTGATACGCTACTTCGGCGCGTAAAAAACCCACGGACCGCAGTCCGTGGGCTTGGGTGGCGAGGTGCGATCGAGTTAGGGGACCATGCTCCGGCGGCCGCTGAAGGCGCGCGAGATGGCTACCAGGATGCAGGCGCCGATGAAGGCCACGACAATCGAGCCCCAGAAGCCTGCCTGGCCGGTGACAAAGAACCCGGTGATGATGCCGCCTATCAGCGCGCCGATCAATCCCAGGATCGTGTCGCCGATGAATCCATAGCCGCCGCCCCGCATGACCATGCCGCACAACCAGCCAGCGATCAGGCCGGTAATAATCCAAGCAATCCAACCGCCCGGCGCCATCGCCAATTCAGCAAACGTAATCATGGTCCGTTCTCCCCAGAAGTAATGTTGATTTGTGACTCGTTCGAATGACTTATGTAATGAAGCAATTGGCATACCAACGCCCAATCAAACTCGGAATCGCTGTCACAGGTAACGCTGCTCTGGGCAGGCATGCCGACCTGTGCGGGCGAAAACAGGCCGCGTCGGTCGCCAGACAATCATGCGGCTGGCGATGAAAGCCGTTGAAAATGGCGGGGAATGGGATAAGGATCGGCCGAAGAATAACTTCTCCGCAACCCCTCGCCCCTTGCGGGAGAGGGCAGGGTGAGGGGACGGGAAAAACGGAAGTTATTCTTCGGTGGATCCTAAGGCGGCCCGACGGATCAGTTGTTTTCGGGCCGGCCTTCGATGTGGCCCTGGTCCATGACCGGGGTGAGGGTCTGTTCCACCTGGGCCAACAGTTGCTCGTCGATGGGCTGGGAAGCCCAGGCGGCCCATTTGCGCACATTCTCGGGATTGGCCGAACCCACGACGCAGGTGGGCATGTCGGTGTTGCGAATCGAAAATTGCACCGCCAACTGGGCGATATCGACACCGCGGGCCGCACACTGCTCGGCGGCCCTGCGGCAGGCCGTTTTGACGGCTTCCGACGCTTTGTGCCAGGCCGGCAGCGGGGCGTTGGTCAGCAGCCGCGCGCCAAACGGCGCGGCGTTGATGATGCCGACTCCCTTGGCTTGCAGGTAAGGCACGATCGACAGCAGCTTGCGGTTCTGTAGCGTGTATTGGTTGTACGACAAGATGACGTCCAGCTCGGTGCGGTCGAGCACGTAGCGGAAGACTTTCATCGGGTAGCCGCTGATGCCGACGAAGCGGACCTTGCCCTGCTGTTGCACGCGGCGCAGGGCCGGCAGCGTTTCTTCGACGATCTGCGCCATGTCGACAAACTCGATGTCGTGGCAGAGGCAGATATCGAGATGGTCGACGCCCAGGCGGTGCAGGCTGACGTCGACGCTTTCGACCACGCGCTTGGCCGAAAAATCAAAGTGCGCCGCGTCGTAGCGGCCCAGCTTGGTGCCCAGCAGGTATTGATCGCGCGGCACGCCGCGCAGTGCCACGCCCAGCAGCACCTCCGACATGCCGCGGCCATAGTAGGGCGACGTATCGATGAAGTTCAGGCCCAAGTCGAGCGCGACGCGCACGGCCCGCAGCGCCTCGTTCAGATCCACCGGCCGGAACTCCTGTCCCAGCGACGAGGCCCCGAAGCTCAGCACCGGCACCGACAGACCCGTGTTGCCTAATGCGCGATGTTCCACGGCAGCAGCTTTCCTAATGAACGGGCTTGTACCAGACCAATCATTTTCGCCGAACGGTTCGCCCGCTATAATCTAAGCATTGTTCGCGGACTGGGCTACCCTGCGCGGCGAGCCAACGATTCGGTGGCTTGTCCAAAAAGCGCATGTCACGAAGGCTTTTCGCGCGCTGCCGGCACGGCAGCATCAATGAGTTTTGCTCGTGCTGCGGAAACTCGCTTTAACGGTGATTTTCAAGTGGCCGGACTTGGGCGCGATTTTTGCCAATGCGTTCGGTGCAAACGCGGCAGTTTCCGGTTGTCAAGCAACTCCGCAGTGACCAGCGGCTTGTTGCCGGCAATGAGTCGGTGAGTGCGATTGAACTTTTGATCAGGAGTCTGCGATGCGCATCTGGCCAGGGAAAAACTATCCGTTGGGAGCGACATGGGACGGCAATGGCGTAAATTTCGCGATCTTTTCGGAGTGCGCAACGAAAGTCGAACTGTGCCTGTTCGATTCTCCGGACGATACCAAGGAAAAGGTTCGCGTGCCGTTCACAGAACGGCGAGATCTGGTCTGGCATTGCTATTTGCCCGACGTGCGGCCCGGCCAACTCTACGGCTATCGCATTGACGGCCCCTACGAGCCGGCGAACGGGCATCGCTTCAACGCCAACAAAATCGTGCTCGATCCCTATGCGAAGGGCATCGGCCGCAATGTGCGTTGGTGCGACGAAATGTGGGGCTACAAAATCGGCGATCCGCAGGCCGATCTGTCGTTCGACGATCGTGACAACGCCCACGCCGCTCCGCTGGCCGTCGTCATCGATCCAGCATTCACCTGGGGAGATGATCGCCCGCCGCAGCGTCCCTGGCACGACACGATCATTTACGAGGTTCACGTCAAGGGCTTCACTAAATTGCACCCGGGCGTGCCCCCGGAGTTGCAAGGCACCTATGCTGGATTAACGTCGCCGGCAGCACTCGATCACCTCAAGAGTCTCGGTGTCACCGCCGTGGAGTTGCTGCCGGTTTTTCAGCGTTGCGACGATCGCCACCTGGTCGATAAGGGTCTTTGTAATTATTGGGGCTATAGCACCCTGGCATTTTTCGCCCCCGATGAAAACTATTCGATGGTGAAATCGGCCGACGAGACCGTGCGCGAGTTCAAGACGATGGTGCGCGGACTGCACGCGGCCGGCATCGAGGTGATCCTCGACGTGGTTTACAACCATACGGCCGAAGGCAGTCAGATGGGGCCGACCCTCTCGTTCCGGGGCGTCGATAACGCTTCGTATTATCGGCTATCGCCCGAAGAGCCACGTTATTACATGGATTTCACAGGCTGCGGGAACGGCTTCAACATGCGTTCCCCGCGCGTGTTGCAATTGATCATGGACAGCTTGCGGTATTGGGTCACGGAGATGCGCGTGGATGGCTTCCGATTTGACCTCGCCAGCGCGCTGGCACGCGAACTTTATGAAGTGGACAAATTGGGAGCCTTCTTCGACATCTTGCACCAAGATCCGGTACTGGCACAGGTCAAGCTGATCGCCGAACCGTGGGACCTGGGCTCCGGCGGATATCAAGTGGGTAATTTTCCTTCCCAGTGGTCGGAATGGAATGGGCGATACCGAGACAATGTGCGCAAGTTCTGGAAAGGTGACGGGGGTACATTATCGGAATTCGCCACGCGCTTGTGCGGCTCGGCCGACTTGTACGAATGGAGTAGTCGCCGCCCCTATTCGAGCATCAACTTCATCACCTGCCATGACGGTTTTAATCTGCACGATCTCGTGAGCTATAACGGCAAGCACAACGAGGCCAACTGCGAAGACAACCGTGACGGCGCGAACGACAACCAAAGTTGGAATTGCGGCGCTGAGGGACCGACGGACGATCCTGGAATCAAAGCCCTGCGTGAACGGCAGAAACGAAACATGCTCGCCACACTCTTCCTGAGCCAAGGCGTGCCGATGTTGCTGGCCGGCGACGAACTCGGCAAAACGCAACAAGGCAACAACAACTGCTATTGCCAGGACAGCGAAATATCTTGGTTGCAATGGGACCTGAATGACGAACAGCGCCAAATGCTCGATTTCGTTCGCGGGATTGTCGCCCTTCGCAAGACGGAGCCCGTCTTTCGGCGGCAGAAGTTCTTCCAAGGTCGTTCAATCCGTGGAAACGAGACGGCAACTGCCGACGTCGGTTGGATCGGCACGGACGGCAAGGAGCTCAACGATGAAGCCTGGAACGCGGGATTCGTGAAATGCCTGGGGCTGCGAATGGACGGCAAGCTGGTCGGAGAGATCGATGAACACGGAGAGTCGATCGAAGGTGACACCGTATTGTTGTTGCTGAACGCCCATCATGAGGACGTTCCCTTTATGTTGCCGGTGCCCGTTAGCGAAGCATTTTGGGAGCCCCTGATGGACACCGCGCATTTCCCGGGAAAACTCTCTGAAACCAAGGGGGGCACCCAGTATGTGTTGGCGGGCCGGTCGATGGCGCTGCTGCGATTGAGCACCCCCGCCATCGTAGAGAAACAAAAGGAGGGATTCGTCTCCGCCGAGGTCATTGCCGAAGCCGCGATGAACGGGTCGAATTCGCAACACGGCGCCATCGAGGAACCGGCCGGTGCCGGAACAGACGGTTAGGAGCGAACGAAAAATAACTTCTCCGCAACCCCTCTCCCCTTGCGGGAGAGGGTGGGGTGAGGGGCCGAGGAAAACGGAAGTAATTTTCCGGTCGGTCCTAAGCCCAGTTGTCGCAATCGGTCGGTCCGCGCAGATGCATCGTCGGCGCGTGGCGTTTCCTGCCGGCGTCGCCGCTGCCTTGATTGGTTTCCGAGGCGTCGCGCTAATGGTAGGCTGGAGCGATGTGATCGAGGCCAGCGGCGGCCAATGTCGTTCTTGGCCGGCGATCTTCGTAATTCCGGCAGAACGTTCTCGCAAAATCAGATGGGTCGATGATCACGACGATAGATGACGTCATCATCACTTCCGAGCTTTGGACTCGGCCAAAACATGCGCCCGACTTCGAGGCTGAGAATCGCGCCTTGGGGTCGCTGGCGACGGCGATGTCGGAATCGCCTGAAAGCGTGTTTCAACGACTCGTCGATGCCGCGCGGGAACTTTGTCGCGCGGGATCGGCGGGGATCAGCATCCGAGAATCCGGCCCCGATTCGGATGTTTTTCGTTGGCGCGCCACCTCCGGTGAGTATGCTCCATACCGCAACGAAACCATGCCGCGCTTCTTCAGCCCGTGCGGCACGGTTCTCGATCGGAACTCCTGCCTGTTGATGGCCGATCCGGTTCGCTTCTTTCCTTATATCGATAAACTCTGCTCGCCGGTTCGCGAGGTGCTGCTGATTCCGTTCTATGATGGCCAGACGGCGATCGGCACCGTTTGGGTCGTGGCCCACGATGCCCAAACGTACTTCGACGCCGAAGACGCGCGCGTCATCACGAGCCTGACGAAGTTCGCTTCGGCCGCCGTATCGAGCCTCAATCAAATCCGTGCGGCCGAGAAGGCGGAAGACGAAATCCGCGAGGTGCGCGCCCAGATCGAGTCGACGTTGATCGCCGGCGAGATCGGCACGTGGGTTTTCAACGTTGAAGCAAACCGCATTCGCGGCGACCGAAACCTGGCTCGCATGTTCGGTGTGAACGAAGCCGATGCGTCGGGCGCCCCTTTGGAATCCTATATCAGCGCGATCCATCCCGACGAACGTTCGCGTGTCAGCGAGCTGCTCAAAAAAGCACTCGAATCCGGATCTTCGTTCGAAGCCGAATATCGTCTTATCGGGACCGTCGGCGAAGTGAATTGGGTCGTGGCCCGAGGCACCGTGGAGCGCGATGCGGCTGGTCGAGCCGTGCGGCTGCCGGGCGTGGTCGTCGACATCACGGAGCGCAAACGGGCCGAAGAAGAACTCCGTGCGAGCGAGGATCGCCGACGTCTGGCTCTCGACGCCGCCGAGCTCGGCACGTGGAACATCGATGCCGCCACCAATACGCTGACCTCCGACGAACGCTTCCGATTGATCTTCCATAATTCTGCCGGTCCCCTGTCGTACGAGGAAGCCTTCGGGCGGATCCACCCGGAAGATGTTCAAAGAATTCGCGCCGGCGTCGCGGCTGCGACGCGACCCAGCGATCCAACCCCCTATGTGGCCGAATATCGCGTGATCCATCCCAACGGCGCAATCCGCTGGGTCTTCGCCCGCGGGCGCGCGAGGTTTATGGGTGAAGGAGCCAAGCGCAGACTCACGAGCTTCGACGGGACGGTACTCGACATTACCGACCGTAAGAAGTTGGAGGACGAACTTCGGCGGATCGCGGCCGAACTCTCCGAAGCGGACCATCGCAAAAACGAATTCCTCGCCATGTTAGCCCATGAGCTGCGCAATCCGCTCGCGCCGATCCGCAACGCGCTCGAGGTCATTCGGCTTTCGGCCGACAACGAGCGGGTCGTGCGGTCGGCGACCGAAATGATGAATCGACAGGTTGATCAGATGGTTCGATTGGTCGACGACCTGCTCGACGTCAGTCGCTTGACCAGCGGCAAGATCGATTTGCGCTTGGAGCGGATTGATATTGCGACGGCTATTCGGCAGGCAATCGAAAATAGCCGGCCAATGATCCAATCAGCCGACCATCACGTCACGCTGGAGTTGCCAGACCGGCCGATCCACGTAGTGGCCGATGCGATGCGCCTGGCGCAGGTGTTCAGCAACCTGCTGAACAATTCCTGCAAATACAGCGAACCGCACGGCCGCATTCGGCTTTCAGCTTCGCAGCAAGGGGACGAAGTCGTGGTTTCGGTCCAAGACGCAGGAGTCGGAATCGATCCGACGATGCTTCCGAAGGTTTTCGAGTTGTTCACGCAGGTCGATCAATCGCTCGAGCGTTCGCAGGGAGGCTTGGGAATCGGCTTGTCGCTGGTGCGGAGCCTCGTCGGGCTGCATGGCGGAAGTGTGGTCGCGCGGAGCGAAGGTCCGGGCCGCGGGAGCGAATTCCTCGTGCGGTTGCCCGTCGCGGTGACCAAGGCGGTCCCCGACGACGACGCGGCGCGAGCTCCGCCGACAGGCATGCGCTCGGTGCGTATCCTTGTCGTCGACGATAATTACGATTCGGCGACGTCGCTGGCGATGCTTTTGAAGCTGAAGCGAAACGAAACGCGCACGGCACACGACGGCGAAGAGGCCATCCGCACGGCGAGCGATTTCCGGCCCGATGTCGTTTTGCTCGATATCGGCCTGCCAAAGCTCAACGGCTACGAAGTGGCGCGAAGAGTCCGCGCGGAGCTGTGGGGACAACAAATGATCCTGATTGCACTCACCGGCTGGGGACAGGAAGACGATCGACGAAAAGCCAAAGAGGCCGGCTTCGACGGACACCTGGTGAAGCCCGTCGACCAAGCTCATCTCACGGCGCTGCTTTCGGAGCTGATGTCGCGACGACAAGTTTCCCAAGGCGCGTAGTGCGCCGCGAAGCTTATGTTGACGAAGCTTGGCCTTTCCGCGGAAATGCTGAGATGGTGAGCACGTGTTCGGATGTGTTCACGTGCTTGTAGAATTCCCACTTTTCAATCGGCTCGAGTTTCACGGCCAGCCCGGCGTCCGAAAACACTCGGCTGGGCCGGTGCAGCGTCTTCGCCTTTTCCTGATCGTCCCAATCGACCTTGCAATTGCGCAGGGCATTTTGCAGGGCGGCGACTTGCGCACCTGCTACAATCCGGTGGTCCCATCGGCGGACGAATTTCGTACTGAGCAAGCGCCAAAGTAGGCAATTTGTGCCGAGTCTAACGCCGGGGCGACCGAAGATACGGACTTCGCTGCCCTCGAATCGCCAGAATTACTCCTCGGTGGCTCCTTAGACGGCAGTCGTGGGACAAAAAGCGCTCGCTTCAACTAATCTCAATGATAAGCTGTTGGTTTACCTTCGCGCACCTTTCGGTGAAACCCTGCGGACAATATTGAAGTCCAGTCGCCTATGAATCGCTCATTATCACGGCTCCCACGTGGTGGGGACCGCCTGCCGCCTCCCTCTTCAGTAGAATGGAATACGTTTCGATGGGACTATGCCCTGCCCATTCTGGCGATTCATCTGCTGGCCCTGTTGGCCCTAATGCCCTGGTTTTTCAGCTGGACCGGGGTCATCGTCATGCTGCTGGGCGTGACTGTGTTTGGACAACTTGGTGTGCCCGTCGGCTACCACCGTTTGTTGACGCACCGCAGTTTTCGGGTGCCCAAGTGGCTTGAACGATTGTTCGTCACCATGGCACTGTGCTGCGCGCAGGACTCGCCGGCCAGATGGGTTGTGTGGCACCGCAGACACCACCAATACTCCGACGAACGCGACGACCCGCATAGCCCGTTGGTTGCGTTCCTCTGGTCGCACGTCGGCTGGCTGGTATTTGACAACGGTGCGACGATGCGCGCTGCGGCCTATGATAAATATGCACGCGATATTCTCGAAGACCCGTTTTATCTCTATTTGGAAAAGCATCGCGCTGCCGCAAGCTGTATTTATCTGGCCCACGCGGGCCTGTTGTTCTTGGCGGGTCTGCTCATCGGTTGGGCGGCGACAAACCAATGGGCAGGCGGTCTGCAGTTCGGCTTGAGCCTGTTGGTCTGGGGCGTGATCGTGCGGACGGTCTACGTGTGGCACATCACTTGGGCGGTCAATTCGCTTTCGCATTTGTTCGGATACCGCAATTACGAAACCAACGATCATAGTCGGAACAATTGGTTCGTCGCGCTCATCACGGGAGGCGAGGGCTGGCACAACAACCATCATCACGATCCGACCAGTGCTTCGGTCCAGCACCGCTGGTACGAGTTCGACATGAACTACCGGATCATCAAGGCATTGGAGTGGGTCGGCCTGGCCACCCATGTTGTGCCTCCACGGCACCAACGACGGCCCGGCTGCGGAATCGGACTTGAGTTGAGTCAGCAAGTTGGCACCGCAACTGCCGTAGCCGGTGACGCCGTAGCAGCCGTCGTCGAATGAGGTGCGTAATGGAAGATACCGGCCTGCTGGGTGTTGTTGTTGCCAAGGGGCCAGGTCAAAGGGCCAGGACTCATTGATGGGAGAGCTGCCCGGGAAGCGGACTTGAGGCCGCCGGCGGGGGCGAAGCGTCGAGACATGCCCAGTCGCCGCGATCCGCGGCAGCGCCCTGCGTCTTACTCCATCCGCACGCCGATGGTTAACAGTAGGTTGGCGTAGCGCTGCTGATCGGCGGTCTGAATCGTGAGCACGTGGTCGGACGTGTTGACGTGCTTGTAGAACTCCCACTTTTCGAGCGGCTCGAGCTTTAACGCCAGCCCGGCGTCTTGGAACACGCGGGCGTACTCGCTCCACACCGGCGGATCGCCCGGGATCACATAAGGGCCGGTCGTCTCGGGCTGCATGGTGTAGGCCGCCTCGATCGGCACGGCACTGGCCAGGGCCGCGAGCACCTGCGCGCAGCTCACCACGCCGGGCGAGAGGTTCAGACTCACCAGCTCGGCACGAGGACCGAGCGTCGACGAGGCGGGGTAATTGCCGTCGGCAATCAGCACCTTGGCATGGTGACCGGCGCGGCCCAGCACTTCGAGAATCTTGGGATGGATCAGATGATGTTTAAGCATGTGGCTGGCTGAAAAACTTATTAAAGGTGTCGATCGTTTGCCGGGCGGCTTGCCCGCTGTCGGGCCACGCAAAAGCTTCGGCCGATAAATATCCGTCGTAGCCGGTCTGGCGCAGTGCGAAGGCGATGGGGGCGTAGTCCAGATGGCCATAGCCGGCCGGGCGGCGGTTGCTGTCGACGAAATGCACGTGGCCGATATACCCGGCCCCGGCCACCAATGCGGCGGCCAGATCGGCTTCCTCGATGTTCATGTGGAACAGATCGGCCAGCAAGACCACGTTGGCGCCGGTCAGCGACTTGAGCAGGCTCACGCCGTCGGCCACCGTGTTCACCAGATTTGTTTCGTAGCGGTTGAGTGGCTCGTAGATCAGCGGCACGTTGTATTGCCGGGCATGCTCGCCCAACTCGCCCAGCGCCGACTTTAAATATCCCAGCGCCATGTCTCGATCGACCGCATCGCCCCAGCGGCCTTGCATCGAACCGATGATCGCCGAAGCGCCCAGCGGGCCCGCCACGTCGATGATGCCGCGGACATAGCATCTGGCGCGATCCCGCTCGCCCGGCTCGGGCCCGGTCAAACGCAAATGGTTCAGCACCCAGCCGGCTCCGGTGCCAACGGCCGCCAGCTTAAGGTCATGGTCCGCGAGCAGCTTCCGCACCACGTCGACGTCGATGGCCGCCGGCGAGGGTGGAAAAATCTCGATGGCGTCGAAGCCCAACTCCCGCGCCTGGCGGCAGGCGGCCGGCAGATCGTCCCAAAAGACGAACGGCCCGCCCCGAGCCGCCT
>DATCFX010001439.1:0-1416 GCA_036509275.1 Pirellulales bacterium
GTCGGCTCCCCCAGCCAGTCTTTCGCTTCACCCATCCGGTGATGCCTCCCTGCCACGAACATGGATCGAAAAGGCCATGTTCTACCGGCAAAACCGCCCGACGAGTAGCCGCCACGCTACGCGCCTGGTGAATAAGATGGGATCAAACGCGTCGCCAACACGATTGCGGCGCTGGCATTTTGCCTGGACGAGCACGATGCCCCTACGAAGTCGATCGCCAGAGCGGACGCCATCGGTGGGATTGCTCGCCGACTCGCCAAGGCGGCAGATTATGCAGCGGCGAAAAACGAACTGGCTGCCTTGCACGCGGGTTTGGAAGAGCCGACGACAGGACCCCGAGCCGAAATGCCTCCGCCGAAGATCGCATCCCTGGGGCAGATCATGAGCGAGGCGGAGGTGCTCAACGCCCGTTTGCGCAATAGTCTGCGCCGCTTCGATGCCCGGCGACTAGCCGATAATGCCCGCGCGGCCGCCGCCTTGGCAGCCATTGGCCAGGCCAGCGTGTACGACACGCACGAGGTCAAAGATCCCCAGCAACTGCCCGACTGGTATCGGCTGGCCGGCGAGATGCGCGACGCCGCCGGCCAGTTGAACGCCACGATTCGAGCCAAAGACAAGCCCGGCGCCACGGCGGCCCTCAAACGGCTCGACAACAGTTGCAAGGCCTGCCACAAGATCTTCGCCCCGATGGAATGAACGCGTCGCCGGCAGATTTGGTGGACCAGTCCTAAACGCGTGGCTCAAGCCGGCCGCATGCCGGCGCCTTGCATCAGCTCGATCAGCCGCTGGGCAGCGGCTTCGGCGAACTCAGGATCGTTGATGTGCCGGTCCAGTTCGACCACGGGGGTCGCACCGGCCGAATGCCGCAGCGCGTCGAACAACGCCCGCCGCGCAACCGGGTCGCAAAACGGTTGGCCTTCGGCATCCAAGGCCGACACGCCTCGCCCCGGCAACAACACGACGGCCGGCCCACGCGCGGCGGCCAGCTTGCGGCCGATTTCGGTGCCGATCCGCTCGTTTTCTTCCACGGTCGTCCGCATCAGGGTGACGTTGGCATTGTGGGCGTGAAGCCGGCGCCGGGCAAACCGCGCCGGCACGCTCGCTCGGCCGTAGAAGTTCACCATGTCGGTGGCGCCGACCGAGACCACCTGCGGGATCGCCGCCTGGCCCGCGGCCGTGAGCCGGTCAGGGCCCGCAGTGAGAAAACCGCCGACCAATTCGTCGGCCAATTCGGTGGTCGTCAGGTCCAGAACGCCGGACACCACCCCCTCGCGCACCAGCGCCTCCATGGCGCGCCCGCCGTTGCCGGTGGCATGAAACACCAGCACTTCGTAGCCCGCCTGCTCGAGCACCTCGCGAGCCCGGCGGACGCAGGGCGTCGTCACGCCGAACATCGTGGCGGCTACCAGCGGGCGC
>DATCFX010001440.1:0-11006 GCA_036509275.1 Pirellulales bacterium
TGCAATTCGAAATTCGCGACGGCTGGATCGGCCTGGCCTTCGATCGTCCCAGGGGCAGCGCGGCGGAAGCGACCGTTGCCCAGCAGCCGGCCGAGAATCGATAGCAGCCGCCAGGCAACGCGGTTATGCTCAAGGCTGGGCGACGGTATCGCCCGCATGAAACTACCGGGAGGCTCGCGCCTCCCGCTCGCCTGCTCGTGCCGAGGCCCTATCGTTGGCCAACTCTGCCCGATTCCAGTGGAACGAAATCGTCGGCGACACGTCGCCGGATTTCAGCGTCCAGACCAAAGCCGCGGGACCCGCGGGCTCGCTGCCGCTTTCGGCCGAAATGCTGCGCGACTGGCCCAGCGGTGATCTGTTCGGCCTGTCGCAGAATGCCGGTATGGGCTGGCCGCCGGCCGAGATGCTCGGGCCGCAGTTCGTGCTGCTCTCCACTCAGGGCGGCATTCGCGCCGCCGACGGCACGCCGATCGCGCTGGGCTATCACACGGGCCATTGGGAAGTCGGCCTGCTAGTCGAGGCGGCCGCACGGGTCATCAAGCAGGCCGGTGGAGTGCCGTTTGCCGCCTTCTGCTCCGATCCCTGCGACGGCCGGACGCAGGGCACGACCGGCATGTTCGACAGCCTGCCGTATCGCAACGACGCGGCCATCGTGCTCCGCCGGCTGGTGCGCTCGCTGCCCACGCGGCAGGGCGTGCTGGGCGTGGCCACGTGCGACAAAGGCCTGCCGGCCATGCTGCTGGCCCTGGCCAGTTTCGGCGACTTGCCCTGCGTGCTGGTGCCCGGCGGCGTGACGCTGCCGCCGGCTCAGGGCGAAGACGCCGGCAAGATCCAATCCATCGGGGCCCGCTTCGCGCATGGCGAAATCACGCTCGAAGCCGCTGCCGAACTCGGCTGTCGGGCCTGCGCGTCGCCCGGCGGAGGGTGCCAATTCCTGGGCACTGCCGCCAGCAGCCAGGTGGTGGCCGAAGCCTTGGGACTGGCGCTACCGCATTCGGCCTTGGCTCCCAGCGGCCAGCCCATCTGGCTCGATATGGCCCACCGCAGCGCCAAAGCCTTGTGGTCCCTGCGGCAGCGCGGGATTCGCACGCGCGACATCCTCACGCCCGGCGCACTGCGCAATGCGATGGTCGTCCACTCGGCCTTCGGCGGATCGACCAATCTATTGCTGCACCTGCCGGCCATCGCATATGCCGCCGGACTGCAAAGGCCAACCGTTGAGGATTGGACCCAGATCAACCGCCGCGTGCCGCGCTTGGTGGATGCCTTGCCCAACGGCCCGGTCGGGCATCCCACGGTGCAGGTATTTCTCGCCGGCGGCGTGCCCGAGGTGATGCTCCACCTGCGTGAGCTGGGGCTCTTGGATCTCGACGTGCTCACCGCCACCGGCCAGACGCTCGAGCACGTGCTCCAGTGGTGGGAGCAATCGCCGCGGCGCCGGCAATTGCGCGAGCATTTGCTGCTGGCCGACGGCATCGACCCCGACCAGGTGATCCTCTCGCCCGAGCGCGCCCGAGCGGCGGGACTCACCAGCACGATCTGCTTTCCGCAAGGCAATCTGGCGCCCGAGGGCGCGGTGATCAAGAGCACGGCGATCGACCCGCGCGTGCTGGCTGACGACGGCGTGTATCGCAAGACGGGCCCGGCCCGCGTTTTCTTTCGCGAGAAGGATGCGGTAGCTGCCATCAAAGGGCAGACCGCCGCAAAGGGTCAGGCCGCCAGTCCGATTCGTCCCGGCGATATCCTGGTCCTGGCTGGCCGCGGGCCGCTGGGTTCCGGCATGGAAGAAATTTACCAGGTCACGTCGGCGCTCAAGCACTTGTCTTGGGGGCGCGAAGTGGCCGTGGTCACCGATGCCCGATTCTCGGGCGTCAGCACCGGCGCCTGCATCGGCCACGTCGGACCCGAGGCTTTGGCCGGCGGCCCGATTGGCAAGCTGCTGGATGGCGACATGCTGCGGATCGAAATCGATACCCGGCAGTTGATCGGCAGCGTGGACCTGGTCGGCGAGCGCGGCGAAAGCATCTCGCCGGAGCACGGTACGCAGTTGCTCGCTGCTCGAGCGGCGCGGAGCGAGTTGGCCCCCGATCCGCAGTTGCCGCCCGAAACGCGACTTTGGGCCGCGCTGCAATCCGTCGGCGGCGGCACCTGGGGCGGCTGCGTCTACGACGTCGACGCGATCCTGGAGCGGCTCAAGTAAAAGCCAAATAATAAGCCCACGGACTGCGGTCCGTGGGGGTCTTACAAGACGGCCACCTTCAGAGCCCACGCAATGCGAGAAAATTGCGACTTCTCCGGCCCGTGGATCCACTTCATCGCGACCACCTACGGCGCTTGGCTCTACGGCGATGCTCGCCGCTTTCGCACGCGTCATCATCGAGAGCACGCCGAAGGCGACTATAAAAGCCCACCGGCAGCCGGTAGGTACGCCAATAGGCTGCGCAAAAGCCGGCAGAGTCTGAGGCAACCGCCCGTGGTATTGTCATCACCGTAGCGGCCAGTTGTCGGCGGCGCGATTCGGCATCGGCTTAATGAGTTAAGAGCATTCGTGCTATGTGTTGCCATGGGAGGCCAGCATTTGCACGCATTGGCGAAACTGCCGGCCGGAGTAGACCCGCGCCAGTGGGCGGGGCTCGCGAAGAAGCACTCGTATTTCGAGGCCAATCGCCGGGGCTGGCAGGGCAAGTTGTGGGCGAAGCGCGGCAAAGAGATTGCGGTGCGGAATCGGGCGCACCAGTTGAAGGTGTATCGGTAGATCCTGGCGCACGCCCAGCAGGGTGCGTGGGTGTGGGACTGGGCGCAAGACCGAACCCACGGACCGCAGTCCGTGGGCTTGGATGATGAATAGCGCGTTCTATGGGGCAGGTGCTGGCGCTGGCGCGGCCGGGTTGGTGGCGGAAACGGCCGGGTGCTCGGAGCGGGATTGGTCGGCGTTCGCTTGGGCTTGCTGCACTTGTTGCAACTGCAATTGCAGCGTCCCGAGTTGTTGGCGCAGGCCGGCGATTTGTTGTTCCAGCGCCGCCACTTCTTGGCTGGTCGAGCCGGTGGCTTGCTGGGCACTGGTCACCGCCAGGTCCACGAGCCGCGGAACGATCGTCAATTGCGTGAGGAACGATTTGCCGGCTCGCACCACCTGCACTTCGATCGTGTCGCCAATGCGGTGGGCGCCGATGATGCCCATCATTTCTTGCGACGTAGCGACCGACTGGCGGTCCATGGCCGCGATCGTGTCGCCCGGCTTGATGCCAGACACGTCGGCCGGACTGCCAGGGTAGACATTCACCACCGTCACGGTGTTGGGCGAAATGTCGCGGAGTACGAGCCCAATGATTCCGCCCATCTGCCCCGGAGGAACCACCGTCTGCGCATTGCCCGATGCGCCGGCAGCTTGCCCCCCCGGCGGCACGCTCAGCGTCGCCGTCTTGCCCTGCCGCTGGACTTCGATCGCAATCGGGCTGGTGCGCTTTTCCGTGCGCACCAGCTTGACGGCAAAGGGCATTAGGTCGGTCAGAGGCGATGCCGGATGCCCGGCCAGGGCCAGAATCAGGTCGCCCGCCTGCACGCCCGCCGCGGCAGCCGGCGTATTGGGTGAAACACGCGACACGGTGACCGTGCCCGTCGGCGTTTCGTTGAGTGTCATGCCGAGGATGTTGGTCTGCTCGACCGGCGCCGAAGGGCCGTTGGCCCTGGGTGCGGCACTAACCGGACGCGAGCCGGCGGCGGGATTCAGCGCCGTGAGCACGACATTGAACGGTTTGTCGGTGCGATAAAACGAGAATTCGAGTTGTTCTTCGGGACCGACGGTCAGCAGCCGTTTTTCCAGTACGGCCACCGAATCTACCGGCAAGCTGGCGACCGACAGAATCTGGTCGCCGATCTGCACTCCGGCCGTGGCCGCGACGCCATTGGGATCGACGGACTCGACGAGCACGCGCCCCACGCCGGCCTGTCGGAATTTGAGGCCGAAAATATTCGGCGGTTGAGCAGCCAGCGTATTCGGATCGTTTACCGCCGCCGGCACCGGGCCGACGTTCTGGGCCTTTGCCCACGGTGCGGAGCTAAGCCCCACGAAGGTCATCAACACAGCAAGTAGCAAGGATTTGCGGAGCATGGCGACGACCCTCCCCCTGTAGGTTTTGCGAATGTACGCCGGCAGAGCGGAGCACACGCTATGCCAATCTTTGCAGCTTGCGCTGGGGCGCCCCGAGATTCAAGCTGTCAGATTGGCAGCCAAACGACGACCTCGCTCCAGGATTCTGCCAATCGACGCGGGGGCCATGAATCGCCGACGACTGAGTGATGTCAGTAACTGCTTGCAAATGCACGTCTTGCGATAAAATTCGCGGCTTGGCGCGCCGCTTGCTTCTCCAGCCGGCACGAGTTGCTCTAGGGCACTCGTTTTGGCAGGCCTGCCGCGCGCCGGCGTCCCGTGGACGCGGCGCTTTTGGTTGTACGACCTTATTTATTCGAACTGGAGGTTACCCAGCAATGGCATTGGCAGCACCCAAGGAGAAGAAAAAGCCGGCCAGCACGCTCAAGTTGCAACCGCTCGGCGATCGAGTGGTCATTCAGCGTGAAGAGTCGGAAGGCCGCACGGCCGGCGGCATCGTCCTGCCGGACTCGGCCAAGGACAAGCCCTCGCGGGGCACCGTGATTAGCGTTGGCGACGGCAAGATGTCGGAAAGCGGCAAGCGCGCCAAGCTGCAAGTCAAGGTCGGCGACCGCGTGCTGTTTAGCGCCTACGCCGGCGATGCGATCAAGGTCGGCGACCAGGAACTACTGTTGATGCGCGAGGACGACGTTCTGGCCGTCATCGAGTAGGCCGGCATTCGGTTCGGTCAGCCGCAAGTCGGCCAGCCGCCCCGGGTTCCTTCCCGATACAAAACATTCACACGGAGTGCTTTACAACATGGCAAAGACCATTGCTTTCGATCAGGAAGCGCGCGAGGCGATTCGCCGCGGCGTTTCTAAGCTGGCCCGGGCCGTCAAGGTGACGCTCGGACCCAAGGGCCGCAACGTCATCCTGCAAAAGAGCTTCGGCTCGCCGACCGTGACTAAGGACGGCGTCACGGTGGCCAAGGAAATCGACCTGGAAGACGTGTACGAGAACATGGGCGCGCGGATGGTCCGCGAAGTGGCCAGCAAGACCAGCGACGTGGCCGGCGACGGCACGACGACCGCCACCGTCTTGGCCGAAGCCATTTTCAACGAAGGCCTCAAGGCCGTCGTGGCCGGCGTCAACCCGCTGCAAATGAAGCAGGGTATCGAGCAGGCCGTGGCCGACATCACCGAAAAGCTTCGCAAGATGTCGATCTCGATCAAGAGCAAGAAGGAAATGGCTCAGGTCGGCGCGGTGGCCAGCAACAACGACACCGAAATCGGCGATCTGTTGGCCGAGGCCATGGAAAAGGTCGGCAAGGACGGCGTGATCACGGTCGACGAGGGCAAGAGCCTGAAGACCGAAGTCGAATGGGTCGAAGGCATGCAGTTCGACCGCGGCTATCTCTCGCCGTACTTCGTCACCGATCCCACGAAGATGGAGTGCGTACTCGACGACCCCTACATCCTGGTCATCGAGAAGAAGATCACCAGCGTCAAGGAAATGGTCCCGGTGCTCGAAGCCGTGGTCAATGCCGGCAAGCCGCTGTTGATCGTGGCCGAAGACATTGAGGGCGAGGCGTTGGCCACGCTCGTCATCAACAAGCTCCGCGGCACGTTCAAGTGCTGTGCGGTCAAGGCGCCCGGCTACGGCGACCGCCGCAAGGCCATGCTCGAAGACATCGCCATCCTCACCGGCGGCACGGCCATCTTCGAGAGCCTGGGTCTCAAGCTCGAGAACCTGCCGATCACCGATCTGGGTCGGGCCAAGAAGGTGATCGTCGACAAGGACAACGCGACGATCATCGAAGGCGCCGGCAAGAGCTCGGAGATCAAAGCCCGCATCGATCAATTGCGGCGCGAGATCGAGAATTCGACCAGCGACTACGACAAGGAAAAGCTGGAAGAGCGGCTGGCCAAACTGGCCGGCGGCGTGGCCAAGGTGAACGTCGGCGCGGCCACCGAAAGCGAAATGAAGGAGAAGAAGGCTCGCGTGGAAGACGCCCTGCACGCGACCCGCGCGGCCGTGGAAGAAGGCATTCTGCCTGGTGGCGGCGTGGCCCTATTGCGGGCATCGGCCGCGGCCATGCCGCAAGGGCTGAGCCACGACCAGGAGGTGGGCTACAAGATCGTGCGTCGCGCTTGCCGCGCGCCGCTGACGATGATCGCCTCGAATGCCGGCCAGGATGGCGGGATCGTGTGCGAGAAGGTGTTGGAGGCCAAGGGCAACCACGGCTACAACGCCGCCACCGACACCTACGAGGACATGGTCAAGGCCGGGATCATCGATCCCACGAAGGTCACCCGCACCGCGCTGCAAAACTCCAGCAGCGTAGCCATCCTGCTGCTCACGAGCGACGCCTTGATTGCCGAGAAGCCCAAAGAAGGCGGCAAGAAGGGCGGCCACGGCGGCGGCGAGGACATGTACTAATCGCGACTGGTATCTATCTCGAAACGGCCAGTTCAATCAGCCACGGCCGAATCGATTTCTACACCACACACCCGTCGGTCCCATTAGCGGACCGGCGGGCGTTTTTATTAATAAACTTCGGCCGACCATCACGATGCCTCCTGCCAAAATCTCCTTCAACTACCGGATCGTGTTCCGCGAGGCTTTCCCGGCTCCTATCATCCCGGTGGAAATCGTAGGCCCCAGCGGCCGCAAGTCGCTTGATGTACTCGTAGATAGTGGGGCGGCATGGTCTATTTTTCCAGTAAGCGCAGCCGAAGAGGTAGGGATTGTTGCCGCGGCTGCGCCCAAGGTGTCGGTAATCTATGGGGGAGGTGAGGTGGAAGGAAGAATGGTGCGGTATCCCTTGATCATCGGGGGCCATCGGATCGATAGCGCTATAATGGTATTCGTCGAGAAACTGGTCTATCCTTACGGTTTAATGGGCCGGAATAATGTGTTCGGGCAATTTCGCGAAGTCGCATTTCTTCAGCGCCTTCCCCGCCCTCGTGTTGAATTCAGGTTCGAAGGTGAGAAATGAGCGTCGCGCACCGTAAGTTCACCGACGTGCTCGATCTTCTCCTTGTTGGGCTTTACCACTTCGCCCGCGACTTGGCTCCGGCGCACTTTTTAGTCTTAGACGCGGTCAATCGACACCTCAGGAATCCGGTTCCTACGGCGATGCTGCGCGAGGCTGGTAAAGTGCTCCAAAGCCGCCGGTTGGTGCAATGCATGTTTCCGCTGGGGGGACGATGCTATGCCAAGCTGACGGGGGAAGGCCGCATGTACGTGGAAGAGAAGCGAGGCTCTGGAATCACGGAAGCTTATTGGAACGACCCATCAGCGCTCTTCATAAATTTCAGCGGGCCGTCTGAAGCGGCTGACCCAATCACCGAGAAGGACCTCGCGGATGGCAGGCGGACGGCGGAATTCCGGGAGCCAGCGCTCGAAATCGTGGATTCGATTAAGTCCGCGTTGCGCGCCGACGAGTCATTGGATGATCAGACTCGTAGCGATGCGCTGTCCGACATTGATGTCGTCTTCCATCAGTTGATGCGCATCGAGCCTAATCTGCAGGCAATTGCCGCGATTCTCGCGCCTTTGGCGGACATTGGCGCCATTGCTGAAAAGGTCGCTAATCTAGTGGACGCACTCAATAGCTAGCGGCGCCAATGCCTTTCAAGGTTGCGTTGATTCGCTTTTCCGCCACCGCCGTGCGGATGAACTTGACACTGGGGCGGCCGCCGGCGCCGGTCAGGTTGGTCCCTCGGCTTCCTCGGCCGCGGCGTCCTTAAGCCATTGCTCGCGAAGCTCGACACGGTCTGGCGCGTTGAACGCCAATAGCCTGGCAGTCGCTCGGCCGCTCGGCGTGAGCCCTTGGATGTCACCTCGGCGAGACTCGAAATGCTCCCGCCAAACATCCCGACGCGGGTGATAGAGAGCCGCAAGCGAGCCTGCAACAGGGTCGATACCAGCCAGGTTTGGCCCCTTGTGCAAATTGCAGTGATGACAGGCGAGCGCCAGATTCGCGAGATCGTCCGATCCCTGGTGCTGTCTTGCGATAATGTGTTCTACGTGGAACTTGAAAAGCGGCTCCGCAACCTGGGGCAGCCGGCAATACTCGCACCGCGCGGAGGCCCTGCGGACGACGATCTCGCGAGTGGCGGGATCCATATCAAGCAGAGCGCTGGGCGATGAATCGCCGCGCCTTGGCTTGCATGATCGCGAGGATCGTGGACGTGTCGATAAACGACTTGTAGTCGGCCTCTTCCGCCTCGCTAAGTTTGCCTTCGTTGGCCTTTTCGGCCAATTCATCCATGCGCTGTTGAAGTTCGGGCGATGCGCGCAGTTCGGCAAGCGATCGCGCAAATTCAACGGAAAATGATTCGGCCATCGGCTCCAGAATCATCTCTAAGCAGTCTTTCGTCGTCATGCACTGGATTATAGCAGCGCCACTGGCGAAGGTGGAATGCAAAGCTCGCGCTGTTTCGCGCTGCCAAAGACTTAGGATCGGCCGAAAAATAACTTCGGTTTTTCCCGGCCCCTCACCCTGCCCTCTCCCGCAAGGGGAGAGGAGTTGCGGAGAAGTTATTTTTCGGTCGATCCTTACGGCTTCTCCGCCACCGCCGTGCGGATGAACTCGACGCTAGGGCGGCCGCCGGCGCCGGTCAGGTGCTCGGAAATGTAGCGCTGGCGGTCTTTGCGCTCGGGCACCTGGAAGTTGTCACCCTTTTGCAGGATCGGGCGGAATTCGCTGATCCCGCCGAAGTCGCGCGTGCCGGCCGCCTGGCAGGGAAACCAGTAGCCCTTGCCCTCTTTGTCTTCCAGGTAAAACTCCGGATAGCAGTGGCCGGGAACCCAGACCACGCGCGCGGGAATGTCGCTGGCGCGGCAGATGGCAATGAAGGAGTCGGTCAGTTCTTCGCAATCGCCCGTGCCGTCTTTCAAGGCTTGCAAGGCCCCCTTGATCGGGCCGTTCTTGTACTCGATTTTCGAGCGAACCCAATCGTAGATCGTCTCGACTTTGGTCCAGGCGCTTTTCTTGGCGGCCTCTTCCTTGGGGCCGAGCAGCTCCTTGGCGTAACCGCGAATCTTGGGATGCGTACACTCGATGTACGGGCTGGGTCCTAAGTAAATGCGGATGTCGGGCTTGATCTTCTTGGGGTTGGGGAGCACGAAGATGCTGGTGTCGGCCGGCGGCAGCAGCGAACTGCGCTTGATCTCGAAGGTCACCACGGCCCGGCACTGCTCGCCCGCCGGGATGAACGGCATCGTGATCGTCATCTGCTTGACGGTGCCGGCAATCATCCGGTAATTAACATGCCGGATCGACGGCGAAAAATCCTCCTCGACGATCTTCACCTGCTGCTCGGGCCAGTCGATCGGCACGGGCGTCGTGCCGACAATCCCTTTGCACGGTCCGCCTTGAGCCGTGACCACCACGCCCACTTGCAGCCGCTGAGTCTGTTGCTGGTCGAGCCGCGAGCCTTTCGATTCCAGCTCGCCGAACTGTTGGGCACGCAACGACGGGGTCAGAGCAAAAAACGAACAGGTCGCCAGCAGTAGGGCAAAACGCATATTCAAGACCCTGGAGAGTTGGACGTGCCGGCCTCCCGTTGCCGTAAATAAATTGGGCTCCCGCTGCCCCGCCTGTTAGGACCCTCATTCCATCTTAATTGCTCGAAACCAATTACAACCGCCTCCTGTAGCGGAAGTTGTCAGACTTCCGACCGATCGCACGGCGAAAGTCGTGAGCCTTTCGACCGCACCGTTTGCGACCCCGCATCGAATTCTGCTGAATTCCGCCACCCGGCCGCCGCACAGCCAGCAAAACCGTTATTGCCGCGCCGCCGTTCGTGTAGCGGAAGTCGTGAGACTTTCGACCGCCCCTTCCGCGGCCCCCTCCGGAATTCTCACAAATTTCGCTACCCAGCCGCCGAGCACCCGTCCCCCCGGGGTTCATTCGGGGCTCAAAAGCGAATATGATGTCCGCTCACCGCAGCGGGGGCGGCGGGCGACTTGCGAAGCGATTCCTGATATCGGAACCATTATGCACTCTCCACTGGTGATTCTTGGCGGCGGCCCTGGCGGCTACGCGGCGGCTTTCTTGGCGGCCGATTTGGGTATGGAAGTCACGTTGGTCGAGGCCGATCCGCGCCTGGGCGGCACCTGCCTGCTCCGCGGCTGCATCCCCTCGAAGGCCCTGCTGCACGTAGCCAAAGTGATTAACGAAGCCCGGGAGTTGGCCGATTGGGGCGTTGCCCTGGAGGCCAAGGGAATCAAAGTCGACGCCCTGCGGGCGCGCAAGGAAAAGGTCATCGCGACGCTCTCCGGCGGCCTCAGGCAGATGGCCAAGCAGCGCAAAGTGCGGGTCGTGCATGCCAAGGGTTTCTTCGAGAATTCGACTACCTTGCGGCTCGACGGCGGCGATCCGGCCACCTACGACGACAAAACCCTGACGTTCGAGCATTGCATCCTGGCCACCGGCAGCCTGCCGACTAAGATTCCGGCCTTCGACTTGCCGACCGATCGCGTGATGGACTCCAGCAGTGCCCTCGAACTGCCCGACATTCCGGACAGCCTGCTGGTCGTCGGGGGCGGCTATATCGGCCTGGAGATGGGTTCCGTTTACGCCGAACTGGGCACCAAGGTGAGCGTGGTCGAGTTGACCGACGGCCTGCTGCCGGGCGCCGACCGCGACCTGGTCAAGCCGCTGCACGCGCGGCTCTCAAAACATTTCGCCGGCATTTTTCTTGGCACCAAAGTCGCCGCGCTGGCCGAGAAGGGCAAGCATATCGAAGTCACGTTCGAAGGCCCCGATGGCTCGCGCAAAGAACGCTATAGCCGCGTGCTGGTCTCGGTCGGACGCCGGCCCAACAGCGCCGGCATCGGCCTGGAAAACACGCAGGTCGAACTCGACAAGCGCGGCTTTGCGCTGATCGACAATCAGCAGCGCACG
>DATCFX010001441.1:0-1098 GCA_036509275.1 Pirellulales bacterium
CGGCCGATGCGGGCCGAGAACCCAGTGCCGCCGTGGCCGCCGCCAGGCTGCATCCGAGAAATCCGCGCCGCGTTGGTTTTGCCGGCATGTCATCGCCTCACTGCGTGCGAAAGAAACGTTTCATAGCTGCTGCAAGACCGAACCCAAACGCGCGGGGTCGGGCAGTTCCTGCTGCGTGAATTTGCGCTCGGCGTACTCGGAGATATCGACGAAGGCCGACTGCTTTTCGCTCGACTCGTAACCGGCCATCAGCACGGCCATCGTATCCCAGGCCATCAGCGCACCCGATTGCGGCCAGCGGTCGGCTTCCAGCACGCAGTCCAGGGCATCGCTCAACTCGCTCACATATCCGTGGGCCACGAACTGGTTGGCTCGGGGAAAACTCGTGCCTTCGGCCGTCGGCAGTTTCTCGCGCATCAGCAGCCGCCCGGCATCGCTGCCGCGCGGCAGGAATAACTCGTGCTCGTTGTTGGGATTGATCCGCACGTCGTATTGGGCAAAGTCGGTGATCACCGACAGTTCGTTGCGAATGCCGCTGATGCTCAGGTCGTGGCCCAGCACTTCGGCGACCGTCTGATCGTCGAACACCACGGTGATCCGGCCGAAATCGTCGACGTTCTGCATCACGCGGAAATACTCGCCCGACTCGGGCGGCTGGTGCTTGAGCACCTGCAAGGCCACGGCCGAGACGCGCAGCGGCCGGATCGGGCGGCCATCGCGCAGGATGCCTTCGACCTGCTTCAAATACAAGCACGGGCCGAGCGGATGGCAGGCCTTGTTGAACAGCGCCCCGCCGCCGGAGCGCTGGGGCGTGTCGTAAGCCGGGGCATGCGAGCCCTGGTGAGCACACACGCCGCGCTGATACAGGATTTTGCCTTTACCCCGGGTTCGGGCTTCGAGCAGAAGCTGCACGATGGCCTTCACGCCGTCGACATAGACAAAGTCTTCGGCATATAGCAATTTGCTGCCGGCGCGGCGCACGTGGTCGAGCACTTCGGCCAGGTATTCCATCGACTCGCGCTTGCGAGTGGCGGCGTCGGCGGGCCGGCCGTCGCGGTAGCCGGGCCAGATGACCGGCGGCTTTTCCAGCACAATCAC
>DATCFX010001442.1:0-1307 GCA_036509275.1 Pirellulales bacterium
CAACAACTTTCCCGAGTTCACCGGGCGCATCTGTCCCGCTCCCTGTGAGCCGGCCTGCACGCTGAGCATCAACCAGCCGCCGGTCTCCATCAAGCTGATCGAGAAATCCATCGTCGAGCGCGGGTGGCAAGAGGGCTGGATTCATCCCGAACCGCCGGAGCAAAACACCGGCAAGCGCGTGGCGGTGGTAGGCAGCGGACCGTCCGGCTTGGCCGCCGCGCAGCAGTTGCGCCGCGCCGGCCACTCCGTCACCGTTTATGAGAAGGCCAACCGGCTTGGCGGACTGCTCCGCTACGGCATTCCCAATTTCAAGCTGGAAAAGCACGTCATCGAGCGCCGACTCGAGCAGATGCGCGCCGAGGGCGTCACCTTCATGACGGGCGCGCATGTCGGCGTCAATGTTCCCGTTGAGGCGCTCACCGAGCACTATGACGCAATCCTGCTCTGTGGCGGCGCCGAGCAGCCGCGCGATCTCAATATTCCCGGCCGCGAGCTCAAGGGCGTGCATTTTGCCATGGATTTCCTGCCCCAGCAGAACCACCGCTGCGAGGGCGACCAACTCGATCCCACGCTCGACATCCTGGCCGAGGGCAAGCGCGTCATCATCATAGGCGGCGGAGACACCGGAGCCGACTGTCTGGGCACCGTCCTGCGGCAGCATCCCTTGAGCGTCCATCAGTTCGAGATCATGCCCATGCCGCCAGCCGAGCGCTCTCCTTCCACGCCCTGGCCGCTGTGGCCGCTGCAACTGCGTATCGAGGGCGCGCACGAAGAGGGCGGCGTCCGCGACTGGACCATCAACAGCCTCAAATTTACCGGTGACGAAAACGGCAATCTCAAGCAGCTCCATGCCGTCCGTGTCGGGCCGCCACCCAAGTTCGAACCCATCGCCGGCTCCAAGTTCTCCCTCGAAGTCGATCTGGTCCTGCTCGCCATGGGCTTCCTCGGCCCGGTCAAAAACGGCATGATCGAGCAGTTGGGCGTGGCGCTGGATAAGCGCGGCAACGTGGCCGCCAACGCTGATTACCAGACCTCGATCGAGAACATCTTTGCCGCCGGCGATATGCGTCGCGGCCAGTCGCTGGTGGTCTGGGCTATCAGCGAGGGCCGCAAGGCCGCTGCTGCCGTTGACCGCTATCTCGCCACCCTCGAAGAGCCCGCGCCGCAGCACGATCACGCGCTGGCATAGTTTTTCTCTCGGCAAGTCCGACGACAAAGGCGAAGTCGCAATGGCTTCGCCTTCTTTGTCTCCCGTTCTTGCATGTCAAGTGCCGGGTAAGAGCAGGGCACTCCCGTCATGCTGCTGA
>DATCFX010001443.1:0-2020 GCA_036509275.1 Pirellulales bacterium
CAGTGCCGGCGATGCGATCTCCCCGGCGAACGACCGCGTCGGGTGTCTTGGCCAGGCACTGCTGCCCCGTCCAAGCATCGGCCTGCTGTGCCTGTTGTGCGGCCACCGGCTGGCTTGTGCAGAACATGCAGGACATCGCTAGCACGCGACAAACAACGGACCACTGCCTCGCGAGCGTTGCGCGCAGCCAAACGGTAAGGCTCGACCGAAAAATAGCTTGTCCGTGGCCCCACTTCCCTTTCGGGAGAGTGCGCCGTGAGGGGCCGGGAAAAACGGAAGTTATTTTTCGGTCGATCTTAAGTGCCCAGCGACCTTGACCAGGTGTTCCATTGTTTGCCTCAAACATCTTGAGCCTTCCCTTAAACCACTGATCCCACCGCACGGATTGCGAACCGGCATTTGTCCACGCCGCGCGGCGCATCGCCATCGATCGAGGCCCGACAGTCACAACCCCGCCGGCGTGAAGCGGTGAACCGGCCGGCTGGATCGCATAAGGGGCGCGCGAGCCACGGGCACCGGCGATCGAAGACGAGCGGTCAGGCAGTGCCACGCCCGTCGAGGCCGGCGGAAACGCGGAATCAGATCCGCAGGTGGGTTGAACGCAACAGCGGCAGGCAGGCAGTGCTACTGGCGGCGGCCGAACGTTCCAAGGCGAGCAGCACGTGGCGATCGGCCTGCGGCTTGTCAAGGACCAACGAGCCGGCGTCTTTCACCCGGACGCTGACCAGCAGTCGTGCTGATGAGGGAATGGCCGCCAGCATGCTTGATTCGCTGCGCTTGGCCACTTCTCCGCCATTGCCAGAATCGCGGCTGGCCGGTTGGCCTCGGCAAATCTCACAGGCCCTGGTGCCGTTTGGCTCATTGGCACCGGCCAACGGCTGGTCCGGCGCGGCATGCGCTGGCAGCATCATGATGCCGCCGGACGCAATGGCCACGATCGTCAGCCAGACACCCAGTAGTGCGAAACGCTTTAGCACGACGCCCATAGCTATCAGTATTTGCAGGGATGCGTCCCACGTCAACACGGCCGGCGGCCCAGATCGGCCTTTCAATTTAACTTATCGGCATGGTTTGCCCCCGTGCTTCTTATGAAACCGTCGCCCCGCAGGGCGAAATGTGGTTTTCGGGATTAACTGTTTGCAGTCAACGGCGCCCAGCCGAAAACAAACTAGGGGGCCGTGCGCCAAGGACGGCGCTGTTTGCCAGGCCGTCGATATCCCGTGCAGTCATTGAAACCGCATGAGCCGCTGCTGCCAACGATCGATTGCCCGTGCGGGCACGCCGGGCGCAATGGCACCGGCCGCTGACTCACCGGGTTCGCACTTCATCAGCCGCCGGCTGGCAATGGTGTTGTCTGTGGTCTTGGCATTCGCTGCATGCCAGCCACGCGCCGCGCACTCTGGCCCGATCGATGCGCTCGGCAGCAGTCCGGAGTTGGGCGGCATGTCGTCGTCGACGGCAGGACCAGAAGCGGCGCCTGGAAGCGAAGAATACGTGCATATCCGCTCCACCGATGTTTGGGATCCGAATCGCTTCTGGTACACCGACCGGCCGAACATCTTCAACCAAGCGGTCCCAGACGATTGGGACGCCATGAAGTTGATCAACACCGACCGCCCGGACTTCACCGACGTGGCCACGGTCGTGGGCAAAGGCGTGACGCAGATCGAGACCGGCTACACGTACAATTATTTGGACGATCACACCATGCAGGTCCAGAGCCAGTCGTTCCCCGAGAGCCTGCTACGTTACGGTACCAGCGACCGCTTCGAATGGCGCATGAAGTGGCTCGGCTATCTCGACAATCGCACGGTGGACGCGGCCAACGGGGCGGCCCTGAGCCAAAGCGGCGGCTCGGACCTGACCGTCGGATTCAAATGGATCGCCATTACGCAGGATAACTGGCGACCGTTGCAATCGATCGTCACCCGGCTGGGCGTCCCGCTGGGTTCGACGAATTTTTCGGCCGACACCATCGAACCGGGCATTTCATACATTTGCAACTGGCAGGTCCGTAAAT
>DATCFX010001444.1:0-6703 GCA_036509275.1 Pirellulales bacterium
GGTGATCGAAGAGCAATCCGAGCCGGATTATGTCCGCCGCAAGATTACGTACGTGCCCGAGCCGGGCGATCGGGTGCCGGCGTGGCTCTTGTTGCCGCGGGCCGAAGGCCGGCGGCCGGCCATGTTGTGCCTGCATCAAACCAACGGCAAAATCGGCAAGGACGAGCCGGCCGGGCTCGGCGGTCTGCCGAATCTACATTACGCCCAGGAACTGGCCGCGCAGGGCTATGTGTGCCTGGTCCCGGACTACCCGTCGTTTGGCGATTACGCGTACGACTTCGAAAAATCGCCCTACGCCAGCGGATCGATGAAAGCCGTGTGGAACAACATCCGCGGCATCGACCTGCTTCAGTCGCTCGCCGAAGTCGATCCCGACAAGATCGGCGCCATCGGCCATTCGCTGGGCGGCCACAACGCGATTTTTACCGCCGTCTTCGACACGCGCCTGCGGGCCGTCGTCAGCAGTTGCGGCTTCACGGCCTTTCACGAGTACAAAGGCGGCAAGCTGGCCGGCTGGACCAGCCCACGCTACATGCCGCGGATCGCCAGCCGCTACGCCAATGATCCCGACCGCGTGCCGTTTGATTTTTACGAGTTGGTGGCGGCCATTGCCCCGCGAGCGTTTTTTTCCAACTCGCCGCTGGCCGACAGCAACTTCGACGTGACGGGCGTGCGCAAAGTGCTGAGTGAATCGCAAAAGGTCTACGAACTGCTCGGCGTGTCCCAGCGCTTAACCGCGACGTACCCCGACGCGCAGCACGACTTTCCGCCGGCCGAGCGCGAGCAGGCCTACGCGTGGCTGGGGCGGCAGTTGAAGAAATGACCTACCGTCGCCATCCCGTTCCGTAGGCCCGGCGAGCCGAGCCGGGCCTTCAAGCGACGCGATTGTAGATTATTGCCGCATACCCACTCTGTCCAGCGTCGCCCAAACCCACAGGGCCGGCAGGATCTTGGGGGGATCGCCGGGTGACCGGCCGTACCCTCGCGCGACTCAATGGCCTCATACCACGCCGAGAGGTCGCAAGCTTGCACCGCATGGTCAACGCGGCAGGGCGCGACACCGCCGATGGGATTTCCGATCCCCGGCTAGACGCGGCGCCGATTTGCCCCTGCTAGAATAGACGATCGACGGCGGGCTAGCGGACGCTGAGGCCGACGGCTGCGGGAAATCACACGAGACGAGGGGACAACATGCTGCGCCAGACTTTCTTGGCCGCGGTTTTATTTTTACTTCAGGTAGTTTACGCGTGCGGCCCGTTGGCGGCGGACGAAGGTCAACCGGCGGCCTCCGCGAAGATCACGACCGTCTTGCTGCGCACGATGCCCGACCGAGGGAGCAACCTCAAGCAATTGAAACGCATCCTGGCCCGAGAAATTTTCCGGCAGTCGCTGCTGTTGGCGGCTCGCGAAGACTTCGGCTTGTCCACGCGTGACGAGCAGCTGGGAGAATCGTACACGCCGGCCGACAGCGTGGCGGTGTTCACGGTTGACGTACAGTTCGAGGACAGCAAGCCGAGCGGCATCAAGATCGTGCGCGAAGTGGGCTCGAAATCAGAAACCGTGTTAGAAGAAAAGATCGACCTCCCGCTGGATTATCCGCGGCTGGTGGAACGTGCGGAGCGTCTGGCAACGACCCGTTTCGCCGAAGCGCTGCAGGCCGCCGGCTGCACGAAACGCGACAGCGAAACTTTGCCCGCAGCCACTTTGCCCAGTGGGATTGCACGGCCGCTAGCGCAGATGCGGATGATTTCGCAGTTCGACGCAGTTCGCCGGCTACACGCTTGCCAGGCGAACGCCCGAGCCACGCCGGCCACGACCGATGCGCTGGTGCGCGGCTATGCCAACTTGGGCCTTCTCACCAGTTTTCTTTGCCATCCGGCGCCGAAGATTTTCAAAGCGCGGGCCCTGCTCTATGCCGAGCGGCTGTGTCGGACGTCGGCCGAGAACCCAGCCGCATGGTGGCTGCGCGGCTACGCCTTGTCGTTGACGGGGTTGCCGACCGAGGCGCTCGATTCGATCTCTCGCGGAGATCAGTTGTTCTCTGGCATCGAGGCAGCCAATGCCAAGCAGCGCCGCCCAGAGTGGGTCGGCACCATCGATCGCTTCTGCCGGTTTCAGACCAGCGAGTTGGACGCGGGCGTTGCCGATGACGAGCTGAAAGAATTGACGCAAGTGCTGCGCTTCGTGGCCACCGATTCCAGCCATTTCTCCACGCAAACGGTGGAAGCCGCCCTGGAGCTGTTGCCGAAACTGCCGGAGTGTTATCTGGTACACGACGCGCTCTGCCAGGCCGGCGGCGTCAGCATCTTGCACGCGGCGACGCAAGCCGGGCCGGAGACGTTGCTCGCGACGCTCCCTGAGCGGCTGGGCGAGATCGAGGGTCTGCCCGACGGTGTTGCCCAGGCCGCCCGGCGGGAAGCCGGTATTGAGGCCTTGATTAAGGAGCTCGACATTGCTGACAAGCGGCCCAGTGGGCGCGACGAAATGTCGTGGGCTGCGCTCAGCCGGCTGCTGCGCGAGCTGACGTTCATGCAGGTCTGGCGCCGGCTGGATTTCATGGTTTACTCGCTGGGCATCGATTCGGACGATTTCATCGAGCAAAGCGCCCCGTTGGTCGCGGATCATCCGTACCGGTTCTTTCTCGAAACCCGCCGCTGGGAGCGCAAGCCGCGCGATGCGGCCATCGAGAAGCTGAAAGCAGCCTTGGACACGTCGAACTTGGATTTCAACGGCGTCGGCTTGTTCTATCCGGTGGCCGGGATGGATGCTTATCGAGCGCGGCTCTTCAAGATCTCTTATCGGCATGGGGACGTGATCGAGCCGGACATGATCCTGCGGCTGGAGCGGTTCACGGGCAAGGCGGTGACCGCGCGGGGCTTTCTCAAGGGGAATCCTTTCTGCCCATATCCGGCTGCCATGCTGATCGCCGAGGATTGGGGCTATGCCGGACCGCACGGGGTTCAGTGGGAGAAGGAGCATCAAGATCATCCGGGCGTATTAGGCGCGCTGGGGGCGAAGTACCTGGAACTCGCCCGCTTGGACGACGCTGAGCGATGTCTGAAGCGAGCCGTGAAGCTGTCGGCCGATCAGAAGCTGTACGAAAACCTGGCCGACGTGTACGCCGCGCGCGGCGACCGGGCCAAATGGCAGGCCACGCTGGACGAATTCCTGACCAAGCCCGACTACCGGCTCAGCCACGCCCAGGTGCGGGTCAAGGTGGCGAAGTATTTCATGGACGAAGAGCAATGGGACAAGGCCTTGCCCTACGCCGTGGAGGCCGCCGAGAGTTGGGCCGAATGGGCCATGAAGGCCGCCTGCCGCTGCTACGAGGAGATGCAGAACTACGACGAAAGCGAGAAGTGGCTGTTGCGAATCGTCGAGCGCTATCGAGGCAACGAATACAAGTGGTACAACTGGTGCATCCGCACTGGGCACGGAGATTTGAAAGCGGCTCGGGCGGCGGTCGAAGCCCGCATCGCGCGTGATGGCACCCGCGCGGACGAAGAGACGCCGATGTCGGTCGGGGCATTTTACGTTGCCGAGCATCGGACGTCGCAGGCGTACGAGCTGTTCGCCCGCCAGCAGCGCAAGACGAAAGATCCCTTGGCCGGCTTTTTTGCGGCGCTACTGGCCGACGAGTTGAAGAAGCCGGCCGAGCGCGACGCCGCGCTCGACGTGATCGCCACCGAGGGAGGAAAGTACAAGTCCGACGGACGTCAGCGCACGGCGCTGATCACGCTGGCCGGCGTTTGGAGCGAGACGCTGCGCGCTGGAGAGCAGAAGATCACGCTCGACAACCTCAAGCGGGTGCAGCAGTTGTCGGAAAACGCCGGGTTCGACCGCACAAACTTTGGCTATTTCGCCGGGCGCATGCTACAGTCGCTTGGACTGGCCGAAGAGGGGAACAAGTACTTGCTGCTGTCCGCCCGGTCGACGAAGGATATTCGCACCCGCACGCTGGCCCGGGCGCAGTTGCGCGTGCAAGGCGTGACGGTCGACCAAAAGTAACGGGATGGAATTCTCCTTTGCTCGACGGCAGCAGCGTGCGAGCATGCATCGTTGCCGAACCCAAAGTCGAGCGTGCTCCAGGCGTCTCGACGGAGCGAGACGACGACGGTGATACGGGCGAGGCGAACGCACTTTAACTTTGCCGGCTCATCGTGCGGTAGAGATCCAGCTCGGCCCGGTCGCCGACGATCGTGAAGAGGTCGCGGATCTGGCGCAGGCCGTCGAAGAAGAGAAATGACGAGCGGCGGCCGCTGCTCTTGGCGCCGAGCACATAGTAGTCGGGCTCCGGCTGGAGCAAGCGCTCGGGGCCGGCGTCGGGGTTGGCGGCGAGATTGCGGGGGGCGTCGCTTGAGTGGCACCAGGCGACGTGCAACTCGGACGAGAGGGCTTGGTCGGGGCGGTAGCCGACGTTGGCGATGATCCGCTCGACTTCAATCTCCTGTTTGTGCTCGCCGATGAGTTGCACGCGAAGGAGAGAACTTCCGTCGGCCCGCTCGAGGCGCTTGACCCACGTGCCGGGCCAATGCCGCACGATGCCATCGTCCGCGCGGGCCAGGGCATTGGCCGAGCGGGCCAGGCAATCGCGTTCCGGGAGCGGATCGTCCGGCACGAGCTCGACAGGCCCCATCGGGCCTTCGTCCGGGCTCTTGCGCGTGACCCAGGTGACCTGCGCCGGCGGCTCGAGTGCGGCCAAGGCCAGCACGTTGGTTGCCGCCGAATGCCCGGCGCCTACGACCAGCACGCTGCGGCCGGCGTAGCGCTCGCGATCGGCGCCGGCAATGTCGGGCAGGCCCGCTTCGATTTCGCCGGCCAGCAGCCCCTGGCCGATGGCGGGCAATCCGCCGGGCCCCAAAAAATTCGGGCGGCCATACGTGCCGGTGGCATCGATCACGACGTCGGCCTTGTCGATCCGCTCGACGCCCTGAGCATCACGCACACTCACGAGTAAGTCACGCTCGCCGCGCTCTTCCAGGTCCGCCGCGTCGCCTTTGAGCAAACCGCGCCGCGCCAGCGCCGTGACTTGCGTTTCGATTTGGATGTTATCGGCCAGCAGATCCGAGGCGGCCAAGGGGAGCAGGTAGGATTCGGCCCATTGCCGGCCGGTGATCAGCAGGTCGTCGGCCGGCAGATGCCAGTCGGGATGTTGTGCCCGCAGCGCGGCCACGCCCAGCGGCGAGACATTCATTTGCCAAGGGGTGAACATCCGCACGTGTCCCCAATGCAGCACGTGTTCGGCGATGCGGCCCCGCTCGTAGAGCATCACTTCGTAACCGAGAAAGCGGGCATAGAGCGCCGCCTCCAGGCCGATGGGCCCGGCGCCGAGAACGGCAATGCGTGCGGGAGTGTCGACGGACATGGGAGGAAGTGAAGAGTGGAAAGTGAAAAGTGAAAAGTGGAAGACGAGAGGGATGCAGGACGCAGTTATCTTGCTGGCTGGAGGTGGGGTGCTGGGTGGGCGCTGCGCGTGGGGGTGAAGGGGGCGAGGTCGAGGTCGGTTTCCTGGCCGCGGATCAATTGGCCGATGACGACGGCTGTGGCGGTGGAGAGTTGCAGGCCGCTGCGGAAATGGCCGGCGGCGACGAAGGCGTTGTCCAGGTCCGGGATCGCTCCCAGATAGGGCAAGCCGTCGGCCGAGCCGGGCCGCAAGCCGGCCCAGGTGCGCTCGAGCCGGGCCGTGGTCAGCGTCGGCGCGAGTTGCAGCGCGAAATCGAGCAGCCCGGCGATCCCTGCGGCCGTGGGACGTTTGTCGAAACCGGCGTCTTCTTCCGTCGAGCCGACAAGGATTCGGCCGTCGGGTCGAGGCACCAGATACGAACGGCCTTCGTTCACGACGTGATTGAGTCGGCCTGGCTCGGTTTGCAACAGCGCGATCTGTCCGCGAATCGGTTTGACCAGCAGCCGGCAACCGAGACGAGTGGCCAGGGCGCCGGTCCAGGCGCCGCTGGCCAGGCAGAATTGATCGGCGGCCAACGACCCGAGCGCGGTGCGCGCCGCGTGGACGCGCCGCCCACGCACGACGAAATCGTGGACTTCGGTCGCTTCGTGGACCGTCACGCCGCGGCGCACGCAGGCCGAAAACAGCGCCTTGAGATGCCGAGGGTTTCGCAACTGGGCCTCGTCCGGCAAGTACAGCGCGGCCAGCGGGCTATCGGGGTGCTGGCTGGCAAGGGCCGGTTCCAGATTGGCCAGATCGAGGCCCGGCACTTGCTGAACGCGGATGCCCTGAGTGCGCCACTGCGTGGCCAGCGATTCGAGCGCTGCGCCGCCATTGGGCTGGTGGTCGAGATACAGCCCGCCGCAAACGCGGTAGCCGTTGTCGATGCCGGTCTCTTCGAGCAGTTGCTGCGTCCACTGGGCGTGCAGCGTGTTGGCCAGTGCGCGGAGTTGTTCTTCGGCCGGCGCTGCGGGGTGCGCGGCGGCGGGAGGCAGAATGCCGGCGCCGGCCCACGACGCTTCACCACCGATGACGCCGCGGTCGACCACGCCGATGCGCTGCCCCTGGCAGGCGAGTTCATAGGCCAGCGACATGCCGATCACGCCGCCGCCCAAGATCAAGCAGTCATACGTCGCCACCGGGCGCCTCGCGGGTTGCTGCGCAGGTTCATCGTTCGAGCAGTCGGCAATTGTAGCGGCCGCCAGCCGGTCGGGCGAATGGGGAGGTGCCGGCGCTTAGCGGCGGCCGGCGAGTAGGCGG
>DATCFX010001445.1:0-1027 GCA_036509275.1 Pirellulales bacterium
TTCTTCTTGCCCTGCTCGAACATGTCGCGCACACGGCTGGCGCCGACGCCCACGAACATTTCCACGAAATCCGAACCGGAGATGGTGAAGAACGGCACGTTCGCCTCGCCGGCGATGGCCCGCGCCAGCAGCGTCTTGCCGGTGCCGGGTGGGCCCACCAACAGCACGCCCTTGGGAATCTTGCCGCCCAGGCGCTGGAATTTCTGCGGGTCTTTCAGGAACTCGACAATTTCCTGCAGCTCGCTCTTGGCCTCGTCGATGCCGGCCACGTCCTCGAACGTCACGCGGCCTTGCTTCTCGGTCAGCATCCGCGCGCGCGACTTGCCGAAGCCCATCGCGCGGCCGCCGCCCGACTGCATCTGGCGCATGAAGAACACCCAAACGCCGACCAGCAGCAGCATCGGAAACCAGTTGACCAGGATGCGCAGCAGCGTGCTGTCGCTTTCCTCCGGCTTGGCGGTGACGCGCACGCCCTTGTCGGTCAGACGCTTGACCAGGCTCGGGTCATCGGGCGTGTAGGTCTGGAAGGTGCGGCTGTCGGACAGCTCGCCGCTGATGATCCGGCCCTGGATCACCACCTCGCGCACCTGCCCGCTGTTCACGTCGGTGATGAAGTCCGAATACGGAATCTGACTTGACGCCGTACGCCCCGTGCCCGGCTGGAACAGGTTGAACAGCACCACCAGCAGCAGTGCGATGATGACCCAGAGGGCCAGATTGCGGCCGAAATTGCTCATGTCGTTCCTTGGCCCACAGGCCTCGATCGTGCCCGGCCCCGCGGCCGTCCACTCTTCTTGTCGTCGGCGCCAGCCTTGCCGCCAGTATCGTGTCGCAGCCGGTCGTGTCGCAAGCGCGGCAGCCCGTTTCCGTCAGCTTGCATCCACAACATAGGGGACCGGCGTCGGTTCTGCACCCCCGCAGCACAATCGTTCGACCGGGGGACATCCACAGGGCCGGGTCATCGTGCCGGCGCCGGCACGAAGCCGCCGGCGGCCAGCGGCGCCGGCGGCCACCAGCACAGCCGGAC
>DATCFX010001446.1:0-1858 GCA_036509275.1 Pirellulales bacterium
TCTTCGCGCCGAGCTTGCTCGGTCGGATGGCATTCTCCACGGCGTTGGTGTCCAGCTTCGTGTGACTATATTGAAGGTGCGCGGTGAGCGGGGCCCAGTGACCGAGCAGATAGGTGCAGGCCTGGCCCATCCCGGACCGGGGCAACACCGGTCCGGCCAGCAGCTCTTGGGCGAGGGTCTTGAGGTCGGCCAACGGCCGGGCAAAGTGCTCCTGCCGGAGCGCGGCGCGCCGGTCGCCGACCTGATCTTCGTCCCATTGGGTCTCGCACCGGTAGAGCTGGGCGATCAGCCCGAGCGCCCGCGTGGCGTCGGCGGGGCGTTCGTCGTTGGCTTCAAAGAACTTCCGGCGGGCATGCGCCCAGCAACCAACCCACGCGACCTTGGGGTGCGTGCGCACGTAGTCCGGATAGGCGGCGTAGCCGTCCGACTGGAGCACGCCCGCAAAGCCGCCGAGCAGGCGTTCGGCCTCCTCGTGTTTGCGCGACAGGCGCCACTCGAAGATGACATCGTCCTTGGGCCGACTCAAGGCCCAGAGGTAACCGGTAGTGGTTTTGCCGTCGCGGAGATCGGGATCGTTGCATTTGACCGGGGTTTCATCGGCCTGCACGTAGCCGCTTTTGAGCAGATCCTGCTTCATCCGTTTGACCAACGGTTCGAGCAGCGCGGTGGCCGCTCCCACCCAGTCGCAGAGGTTCTGGCGGGAGATCGGTGCGCCCCAGCGGGCCAACATCTTCTCCTGACGATAAAGTGGCAGGTGGTCGGCATACTTGGCCGTGAGTGCCCAGGCGATCAGCCCGGCCGAGGCAAAGCCGCCGGGCACCACGCGGACGGGTGCCGGGGCCAGCAGCGGAGCGCGGTTGCGGTCCAGCCGGTGCCGATACTTCGGCCGCACGATCTCGCGCTTGAAGAGTTTGGGCGGGATCACGTCGATCTCGAAGGTCCGCTCCTCGCCGATCTTTTCGTAGAGCACGGGATCGGCCTTCACGGCGTCGGGGTCGATCACGATCGTCTCCTGCACCGGCAGGTGCGCGAAGCTTTCGGCGGGCAACGTGCGCTTCGGCGCCGGCCCGGCCGGGCGTTCGTAGCTGATCTGCTCGACCGGCTGCTCCGGGGCGGCGGCGAGCTTTTCCAGTTCGCCGAGTTTCAGGACCAGTTGCGCCCGGTCCAGCTTCTCGCTCTGGCCGCCGCCGAAGAGTTTTTGCTTCAGCCACTCGATCTGCCGACGCAGCACCACGATCTCCTGCTTCAGCAGGGTCACTTCATCGGGATTGATCGCGGTCGTGCTCATCGCGCGCACTCAGTCAGCACCGCGGGGTGCGAGTTCCCTCGGGAAAAACTATTTTTGCTCAGCGTTCATACCACGCCTTGAGCGAGCCGTGTTTGAGTTCCACGCCGCCGACCAACAGCGCCAGCGCCTCCGGCGTGAGTGAGAGTTTGGCCTGGGCCGAACTCGGCTCCGGCCACGAGAAGCGGCCCTGCTCGAGGCGCTTCGCCAACACCCACACGCCCGTGCCGTCCCAATAGAGCAGCTTCAGCCGCGTGCGCTCCTTGTTGATGAAGGCGAACACCGCGCCGCTCTTCGGATCCTCGTGCAATTTTTCCTGGGCCGCGGCCCACAGGCCGTTGAACTGCTTGCGCATGTCCACCGGCTCGGTCGCCACAAAGATTTTGATCGCCGAAGGGAACGGTAGCATCGGCGTCAGGCCCGCAGGGCGCGCACGAGGACGGCCAGTTCAGCGGCGTTGCTTCCCCGCACCAGCGTGCCATCCGTCAGGCGCACTTCCAGGCCCGCCGGCGCGATTAACGGCGCCGGCGGCAGCTGCGGCAACTGCACCTGCGCGAAGCGCACCGCGGGCGC
>DATCFX010001447.1:0-5470 GCA_036509275.1 Pirellulales bacterium
CACAGCGAATACAAAGGCAAGCACAGTTTCCGCGAAATGAACACGGAGGAATGCCTGCAGCAGACGACCGCGGATTTTGCCTTTTTCAAGCATCTGTTCGTGTAAAGTTTGCCCCGCCGTCGCACGCATGTTTCGCATCAAGATCTGCGGCATCACCAATCCGGCCGACGTGGCAGCCGCCGCCGAGGCAGGCGCCGACGCCATCGGCCTGAATTTTTGTGCTGCCAGCAAACGCTGCATCGACCTGGCTCGGGCCGAGAAAATCATCGCAGTCCTGCCGGCCCATGTGGCCAAGGTCGGGGTGTTCGCTGACATGCAACCAGCCGAGATGATCGAGATCGCGGAACGCTTGGGGTTGGACATGCTCCAGCTTCATGGCCGCGAGACGCCGGCCGACCTGGCCATGTTGGGTGGGCACGCGTTGATCAAGGCATTCGGCTGCGGACCGTCGGGCCATGCGGCGGTGCTAGCTTACCTGGCCGATTGTCAGCAGGCTGGAGCGCGGCCTGGCATGGTACTGCTCGACGCCGAATCCGCAGGCCAGTTGGGCGGCACGGGGCGCTTGGCCGACTGGCCTGCCGCGCGTGCATACGCCTCGGAAGCCGGCGTGCCGCCGCTCGTGCTGGCCGGCGGGCTGACGGCCGAGAACGTGGGCGAGGCGATTCGCGCAGTGCGGCCTGCGGCCGTCGACACGGCCAGCGGCGTCGAGCGCAGCCCCGGGCTCAAAGACGCGGACAAGCTGGCCCGCTTCGTCACCGCCGCCCGCGCCGCCTTCAGCGAAATCGAGCGCTGCCCCTGAAGCACAATCGCAGCCGCATTCCATTCATCATTCATCGTTCCGCATTCATCGTTCCGACCCGCGTCCCGCCGGCCCGCTCCCTTGTCAGCGGCCGAGAAGCGACTTATCATTGCCCCGATCGTTAAGATGCGCGGGGCTTTGCGCCGTTTGATCGACGCCAAGTCCGCAAATTGCGCATGGTCTCGTTTTCTCGACAGGAGATTTTGCCCGTGGCCCAAGTCGAAACCCGTTTGCCGTATAAAGTTGCGGATATGTCGCTGGCCGATTGGGGCCGCAAAGAGATCATCCTGGCCGAGAACGAAATGCCGGGCCTGATGGCCCTGCGTAAGAAGTACGTAGCCAGCAAGCCCCTCAAGGGCGCTCGCATCGCCGGCTGTCTGCACATGACGATCCAAACCGCCGTGCTGATCGAGACCCTGGCCGAGCTGGGGGCCGAGGTCACTTGGAGCAGTTGCAATATCTTCTCGACACAGGACCATGCGGCCGCGGCGATCGCCCAGGCCGGCTTTCCGGTCTATGCCTGGAAAGGCATGAACGCCGAAGAGTTCGACTGGTGCATCGAGCAGACGCTGTTCTTCCGCGACGGCCAGCCGCTGAACATGATCCTCGACGATGGCGGCGACCTCACGGCGATGGTGCATCAGAAGTTTCCCGAGCTGCTGCCCGGCATTCGCGGCCTGTCGGAAGAGACCACGACCGGCGTCCATCGCCTGTACCAGATGTACGCCCGCGGCGAGCTCAAGGTGCCGGCCGTCAACGTCAACGACTCGGTGACCAAGAGCAAGTTCGACAACCTCTACGGCTGCCGCGAGTCGCTGGCCGACGGCATCAAGCGGGCCACCGACGTGATGGTGGCCGGCAAGGTCGTGGTGATCGCCGGCTACGGCGACGTCGGCAAAGGCTGCGCCCATTCCATGCGTTCGCTGGGTGCCCGGGTGATCGTCACCGAGATCGATCCGATCAACGCCCTGCAAGCGGCGATGGAAGGCTACGAAGTGACGACGATGGCCGAGGCCGCCCCGCGCGGCAACATCTTCGTCACCGCCACCGGCAATCGCGACATCATCACGGGCGAGCACCTGCGGGTCATGCCCAACGATGCAATCGTCTGCAACATCGGCCACTTCGATCTCGAGATCGACATGGCCTGGCTCGAAAAGCAAAAGGACGCGAAGAAGGTCGAGATCAAGCCGCAAGTCGACCGCTACACCTTCGCCAACGGGCGCTCGATCCTGATCCTGGCCGAAGGCCGGCTGGTGAATCTGGGCTGCGCCACGGGCCATCCGTCGTTCGTGATGAGCACGTCGTTCACCAACCAGGTGCTCGCGCAACTGGCGCTCTGGACGCGGCCCAAGGACTTTCCGTTGGGCGTCCACATGCTGCCCAAGCAACTCGACGAGGAAGTGGCCCGGCTGCACCTGGAGAAGCTCGGCGTGAAGCTCACGAAGCTCACCTCGACCCAGTCCGAGTACATCGGCGTGCCGGCCGAGGGGCCGTTCAAGCCGGACTATTACCGGTACTAAAGCGGCCGGGCAATTGAGCGCACCATAAAGCCGCGACCGCTGGTCGCGCTGCGCGATTGCGCGCTAAAAGCAATCGGTCATGTGCTCGCCGTGGTGCTCCGGATTGCCGATCAGCCGCTGGCCAATCGGATCGACGACCCAATCGAGTGCTTCGAGTGGGATCTGCCCGATGAACACGGGGCATTCGTCGGGCAGTTCGCCCACTTCCATCAGGCAATCGCGGCCTTGGATGGTGAGTTGCACGCCGTCGTAGACGCCCATCTCACGAATGCCGCCTGCCGTGCGGACGCGCCGCGTTCGCCGAAGTTCGAGCCCTAATTCCTTTATCAGCCGCATTGGCATCGACAGCATCGTCGCGCCGGTGTCGACCAGGGCGTCGTCTACCTCGACCATGCGCACTTGGTCCGGCGACCGGTGGCCGCGCGCGACTTCCATCAAATCGCCCAGGCTTTCCATTTTCGCCTTCACCAAAACTTTGCCCATTACGCTCGGCTCCATAAAACACCTCGCCCTCGTGCTTGCGATCGCCCCCGGGGGCTGCCCGGCCGGCTGCCTTTATGATACCCTTTTGTCGCTCCGCCGGTGAGTCGGAAGGGCCTCGATTTCAATTCTCGCACCTGCTCGAAAAGCTCCCAAATCCATGCCAGAAATCCAAGCTTTCCGCGGTCTCCGCTATGACCTGGGCCATGTCGGTTCGCTGAGCGATGTGATCGCGCCGCCGTATGACGTGATCGGCCCCGAGTTGCAAGATGCCCTTTACAAGCGGCACCCGGCCAATTGCATTCGCTTGATCCTCAACCGCGACGAGCCGGGCGACGACGCGACGAACAACCGCTACTCGCGCGCGGCCCAGTTTCTGAAGAACTGGCGGAGCGAAGGCCTGCTGTTTCGCGAGTCTGATCCGGCCCTCTACGTCTATCACCAGACGTTCGACTATCGCGGCGAGTCGTTCACCCGGCGTGGGTTCATGGCCCGCTGCCGGCTCGAGCGCTTTGGCGAAGGAAAAATCTACCCACACGAAGAAACCATGTCCGGACCCAAGCAGGACCGGCTGCTGCTCACTCGGGCCTGCAAGGCGAACCTGAGTCAAATCTTCGGCCTGTATCCCGACGCGGACGGCCAGGTGCAGCAGCGGCTGGAGGCGGCCGTGACGGGCAAGCCGGCCATTGAGGCGACCGATCACTTGGGCGTCGTACACCGCATGTGGCCCGTGACCGACGTGAGCGTCGTTTCCGCGGTGGCCGGAGCGATGGGACCCAAGCCGCTGTTCATCGCCGACGGCCATCACCGTTATGAAACGGCCTGCAACTACCGCGACGAACTGGCCGCCGCCGGTGCCCTGCCGCCCAATCATCCGGCCAACTTCGTGCTGATGATGTCCATCGGCATGGACGACCCGGGCCTGCTGGTGCTGCCCACGCATCGACTGTTCCGTGGACTGCCGGCCATGACGGCCGACGAATTGAAGGCCCGGCTGGGCGAGTCCTTCTCCACTCGCGTCGCCGGCGAAGGCAGCGACCTGGCATCGAGCGTCTGGGACGAGATCGAAATGGAAGGCGAGCAAGGGACCATCGGCCTGTTCACCGCCCGGGACGATCGCTGGACGCTGGCCCACATTACCCCCGCCGGCCGCGCCCGCATGGCCCAAGTGGCCGCCGAGCACAGCGCCGATTGGCAGGGGCTGGGCGTCAGCATTCTCCACCGGTTGCTGATTGATACGCTGCTGGGGGCCAAGGACCTGCCGAAGCCCGAGTACGTTCACCTGGTCGAGGAAGTCGTCGAGCGGCTGGACTCGGACGAGGAGTTTCCCCTGGCCGCCCTGGTCATGCCTGCCACGGTCGACCACATCCGCGCCATCAGCGAACACGCCGAGCGGATGCCGGCCAAGAGCACGTACTTCTATCCCAAGCTGCTCGGCGGCATGGTCATCAATCCGCTGGAGGCGTGACCGCTTGTCTGTAGCAAACACCCCGGGTTTCACGTGGAACCCGGGCGAGGCGTCAGCCGCAGCGGTCGTGAAAACAAAGCGATTGCGAAAGCTGGACGTTTCACGTGAAACGCACGCTTTGCGTGGACGGCGGGGTTTCACGTGAAACAATAGGGGCAAAACCAGCGGTAAGTCGCTGTGCCGTCCGTAAGCCCACGGTTTGCAAACCGTGGGTTTTTTTGTGCTCTTCTCGCCGGCGGCGGCTCGCCGGTACAATCCCCGCCCGCGCCGACCCCGGCGGCAATCACTGCCGCGCACGTTTTTCGGCGCAGTCGAGGAGCGTGGCACTTGGGCCGAATCCTGTGTGTGGCCAATCAGAAGGGCGGCGTCGGCAAGACGACCACGGCCGTCAATCTGGCCGTCGCGCTGGCCACCAGTGGCGCTCGCACGTTGCTGGTGGATCTCGATCCGCAGTGCAACGCCACCAGCGGACTGGGCCGCAAGCCGGCGGCCCGCCATCCGCTGGTTTCGCAACAGCCGCTCAAAGACTCGCTGCTGGCCACCAGCACCGCCGGCCTGGAGTTGTTGCCCGGCAGCCGCAGCTTCGAGGATGTGGAGCTGCTGGCGTCGAGCGAGGGGCACGCGGCCACGCTGCGTCAGCACCTGGCCAGCGGCTTGAGTGCCTACGACTTTGTGCTGATCGATTGCCCGCCGTCGCTGGGCCAACTGACCCGCACGGCGCTGGCCGGCGCCACCGAAGTGTTGATGCCGATCCAATGCGAATACTTTGCAATGGAAGGCCTCACGCAGATGATCGAGGTCATCAAGCAGGTGATGACGCGCTATCCCAACCGCTTGGAGTTTGGCGGCATCCTGCTGACCATGTACGACCACGACCAGCAGTTGGCGCGCGAGGTCGATGCCGAGGTGCGCGATTTTTTTGGCGACATTGTGTTTCGAACTGTCATTCCGCGCGACGTGGCCGTCGCCGAAGCGCCCAGTCATGGGCTGTCGGTGATGGACTATGCGCCGCGAGGCCGTGGGGCCCGCGCGTACGTCGAGCTTTGCATGGAGGTGCTCGAGCGTGAGTAAAGAACGACGCCTAGGACGTGGACTGGAAGCCCTGCTCGGCCGCCCGCCCGAGGGCTACGCCGACAACCAACCCGCCGAAGCGTGGCCGGCCGATGCCACCGCCGGTTCGCTGGTCTATCTCAATATCCA
>DATCFX010001448.1:0-5506 GCA_036509275.1 Pirellulales bacterium
TGTTGGAGGGGCTCGAGATTCGCTACCTGGCCAACCGCGACCATTGCCTGCATTTTGCGCTGTTGACGGATCTCGAGGACGCGTCCCAGGAGTCGCTGCCAGGCGATGAAGCGCTGGTTCGGCAAGCGCGCGAAGGCATCCAGCGATTGAACGAGAAGTACGCGGTGCAACGCAGCGATATCTTCTTGCTGCTGCATCGCAACCGGCGCTTCAACGTCCAGGAAAACGTCTGGATGGGCTACGAGCGAAAACGCGGCAAGCTGGCGGATCTCAACGCCACGCTGCGCGGAGCGCCGGATCGATTCGCGCACGTGGTCGGCGATCTTGCCGCGGTGGCCGGCGTGCGCTACGTCATCACGCTCGATACGGATACGCAACTGCCACGCGATGCGGCTCGCGAAATGGTCGGCGCGATGGCTCATACGCTGAATCGCCCCGTTTTGGACGCCGAAGGCCGCCGCGTCATCGACGGCTACACCATTCTGCAGCCGCGCGTGGGCGTGAGCCTGCCGAGTTCGCAGCGATCATGGTTCGTCCGCTTGTTCGGCGGCGATCCGGGCATCGATCCGTATACGCGCGTGGTCTCGGATCTGTACCAGGACTTGTTTGGCGAAGGTTCGTTCATCGGCAAAGGCATTTACGACGTCGACGCGTTCGAGCAGCGTTGCGGCAATTTTCCCGAGAATGCCATCCTGAGCCACGACCTGCTGGAGAGTTGCTACTGCCGCTCCGCGCTGCTGAGCGACGTGATCCTGTACGAAGACTACCCGTCCAGCTATGCCACGGACGTCGGCCGACGGCATCGCTGGATACGCGGCGACTGGCAAATTGCCGCCTGGCTGCTGCCCAGGGTGCGCGGCCTGGGAGCGCGGAGCGTCGGGAATCCCATCTCGGCGCTCTCCTGGTGGAAGATCTTCGATAATCTGCGGCGCAGCCTGGTGCCGGCGTCGATGCTGGCGCTGCTGCTGATCGCCTGGCTGGCGGCATCGCCCTCCGCGGCTCTGGCGGCCACGTGCTTTGTGGCGGCCGTCATCATCCTTCCGCGGTTGCTGTCGGCTCTCGTCGATTTCGCATTCAAGCCGATCGATCTGCCGCTGTCGATGCACCTGATGTCGGCCACCATCGCGCTGGGCCGGCCGCTGGCCCAGTGCTTGTTCGCGCTCGCGTTTCTGCCCGAGGAAGCCCGCATCAGCCTGGACGCCATCGTGCGCACCCTGGTGCGGGTGCATGGGACCCATACCAAACTCTTGGAATGGAAAACCTCGAGCGAGGCCGAGCGGAGCACACGCACGGATCTGATCGGGTTTTTTCGATCGATGCTCCTGGCTCCGGCCTTGGCCACGGCAGTCCTGGTGTGGCTGGCCGTGCAGCGTCCGGAAGTGCTGGCCTTTGCCCTGCCATTGCTGGGCTTGTGGATCGCTTCGCCCTTGATTGCCTGGTGGCTGAGTCGTCCGCTGGCGCCGCACTCGATCCAACTGACTGCAAAGCAGCGCCTGTTTCTGCGAAAACTAGCGCGCAAGACCTGGCGATACTTCGAGGTCTTCGTCACGCCGGAAGAAAACTGGCTGCCGCCGGACAACGTCCACGTGAATTCCGGCGAAATGATCGCCTCGCGCACCAGCCCGACGAATATCGGCATGGCGCTGCTCGCGGATCTGGCCGCCTATGACTTCGGCTACTGCTCCGCTGCCCGCCTGCTGGAGCGCACGGAAAACACGTTTCGCACCTTGACGCGAATGGAGCGGTATCGGGGCCACTTTTTCAACTGGTATCACACGCGGACGCTCGCGCCGCTGATGCCGCGCTATGTCTCGACGGTCGACAGCGGCAACCTGGTGGGGCAATTGCTCGTGCTCGGCATCGGCTTGCAAAAGTTGATAGATGCCGAAATCGTTCCCCGCCGAATCTTCGACGGCCTGCGCGACACGTTAGACGTGTTGTTGGAGGAGGCGCGCGGCCGCAAGCGTGCGACTACCGAAGGCTCGATCCCACAAATCGACGGCAACACGCTCCGCACGATCGAACGGCAGATTGAAGAACTCGAGCGACGGCCCTACTCGCTGAGTTCCGCCGCTGCCCTGCTGCCGCGCTTGATCGCCGCCGCCGACAAATTGCAAGCCAGCGTGTCCCAGCACGACGATCTGAAGTGGTGGCTGCTCGCCTTCGAGCGTTCGAGCGCCGATCATCTGGCGGAGCTGCGCAGCCTCGCCGCTTGGACCACGATTCCACCGCTGCCGGAGCACATCTGGACCAGCGGCACGCCGGAACAGGCCCAGCGGCTGGGGCAACTCCGCACCCGGCTGACCCGGCTCGACGCCGCGCCGAGTTTGCGTGAAGTTGCCACTTTGCCGGATTCGCTCTGTCCACTCATCGAATCCATTCGGTCAGGCATGTCCGCGGGAGGCGGCGAGCAAGGCGGAGACCAGGCCCTGGCCAGCGACTGGCTCCGGCAACTGTGCGGCGCGGTGACCGAATCGTCGCAACACGCCGCGGCGCGAATTCGCAAGCTGGAAGAAGTGGCCGGCCAGTGCCGGGAATTCGCGGATATGGACTTCGATTTCCTGCACAACAAAACGCGCGAGCTGTTCGTCATCGGGTACAACGCCAGCGAAAACCGGCTCGACAGCAGTTGCTACGACCTGCTGGCCTCCGAAGCACGCCTGGCCAGCTTCATTCTCATCGCACAAGGACACCTCGGGCAGGAACATTGGTTCGCCCTGGGCCGGTTGCTCACCAGCGCCGGCGGCGCACCGGCGCTGCTGAGCTGGAGCGGCTCGATGTTCGAGTACCTGATGCCGCTGCTGGTGATGCCGACCTACGAAAACACGCTGCTCGATCAAACCTATCGGGCCGTGGTCCGCCGGCAAATCAACTACGGCCGCCAGCGTGGCGTGCCCTGGGGCATCTCCGAGTCGGGCTACAACACGATCGATCTGCATTCGAACTATCAGTATCGGGCCTTCGGGGTGCCCGGGCTGGGACTGAAGCGCGGCCTGGCCGAGGACCTGGTGATTGCTCCGTATGCGACGGCCCTGGCCCTAATGGTTGCGCCGGATGCCGCCTGCCGCAACCTGGAGCGGCTGGCCGCGGATGAACGCGACGGGACTTACGGATTCTACGAGGCCGTGGACTATACGCCTTCGCGCTTGCCGCCCGGCGCTCACAGTATTACGGTGCGGCAGATCATGGCTCACCACGCCGGCATGAGCCTGCTGTCGCTGGCCTACGTGCTGCTCGATAAGCCTATGCAGCGCCGGTTCGAAGCCGATCCGATGTTCCGCGCGGCCGATCTGCTGCTGCACGAGCGTGTCCCCCGGACCGCCGTTCCAGTCTATCCACATGCCGCCGAAGCCAGCGCCACGCGCAGCGTATCGGCCGAAGAAGCCGGCACGATGCGCGTCTTTACCGATCCCAGCGGTTCCGTGCCCGAGGTGCATCTGCTCTCCAACGGCCAGTACCATGTGGCCGTAACGAGCGCCGGAGGCGGCTATAGCCGCTGGCGTGATCTGGCCGTTACGCGCTGGCGCGAAGACTCGACGCGCGATTGCTGGGGCACGTTCTGCTATCTGCGCGATTTGGAAAACGGTGCGCTGTGGTCGACCGCCTGGCATCCGACGGCCGTGGCCTCGAAGAAGTACGAGGCCATTTTCACGCAATCCCGGGCAGAATTCCGCCGCCAGTACGAGCAGATCGAGACGCACACTCAGATCAGCGTCTCGGCGGAGGACGACCTGGAACTCCGCCGCGTGACGCTGACCAATCGCTCCGAGCGGCCGCGCACCATCGAGTTGACCAGCTATGCTGAAGTCGTGCTGGCCCCGCAGGCCCACGACGAATCGCATCCGGCGTTCAGCAACTTGTTCGTGCAAACGGAAATCATTCCAGCCCGGCGGGCCATCCTTTGCACGCGCCGGCCGCGATCGGCCGAAGAACGGCCGCCGTGGATGATTCATATGCTGACCACCACCGGCACGGCGGTCGGCGAGGCATCGTTCGAAACCGACCGCATGAAGTTCATCGGGCGCGGTCGGAGCATCGCGGCTCCCCGTGCAATGGACGACCACGCTCCGCTATCCAATAGCGCGGGCTCGACGCTCGACCCCATCGTCAGCATTCGCCATACGCTGCTGCTGCAGCCCAGTGAGTCCGTGAGCGTCGACGTGGTGACCGGCGTGGCTGAAACGCGCGAGGCGGTCACGGCAATGGCCGAGAAATACAGCGATCCCAGCCTGGCCGACCGCGTCTTCGAATTGGCTTGGACGCGCGGCCCGATCATGCTGCAGCAATTGAATGCCTCCGAGGCCGATGCCCAGGCCTACGGCCGCCTGGCGGGCTCGATCATTTACGCCTCCGCGCTGCGCCGGGCGAAAACCAGCGTGCTCGTCCGCAACCGCCGCGGGCAGTCAGGCCTGTGGGGCTATGGTATTTCGGGCGACCTGCCGATCGCGCTGGTTCGCGTCCGCGATCACGACAGAATCGAATTGGTCCGCCAGGCCGTGCAAGCCCACGCCTATTGGCGCATGAAAGGGCTGAGCGTCGACCTGGTGATTTGGAACGAGGACGACTCGGTCTATCGACAGGCCCTGCAGGATTCGATCATGGACGTCGTCGCGGCCAGCCCGGAAGCCGCGCTCGTCGATCGGCCCGGTGGAATCTTCGTACGTCGTGGCGAGCAGATGTCGGACGAGGATCGCTCACTGTTGCAGACGGTGGCGCGCGTGGTCCTGCTCGACGACGCGGGAACGCTGATCGAACAGGTCGACCGGCGAGCCCGGCCCGAAGTGCTGATCCCGGCGCTTAAGCCCACGAAGCGTCGCAGCGAACCGGTTGCCACGCCGGGGCCGCCGCAGCGCGACCTGGCTTTCTACAACGGCCTGGGAGGCTTCAGCCGCGACGGCCGCGAATATGTCACGATTCTCGGTGCCCAAACTGCCACGCCGGCGCCGTGGGTCAACGTGATTGCCAATCCGCAAATCGGCACCGTCGTTTCGGAGTGCGGAAGCGCCTATACCTGGGCAGAAAACAGCCATGAGTTCCGGCTCACTCCGTGGGCCAACGATCCCGTGACGGACACCTGCGGCGAAGCGATCTACCTGCGCGACGAAGAAACCGGGCGGTTCTGGTCACCCTCGCCGCTGCCCGCACGCGGCGCCAATACGTATACCGCCCGGCATGGTTTCGGATACAGCATTTTCGATTATGCGGAAGATGGCATCGTGACGGAGTTGTGTCTGTATGTTGCCACGGATGCACCGGTCAAATTTGCGAGGCTCAAAATCACGAACCTCTCCGGCCGGCAACGGCAGCTTTCGGTAACGGGCTATTGGGAGTGGGTGCTCGGTGAGCTGCGCGGCAAGACGCTGATGCACGTCGTCACGGAAGCCGACCCGGTGACCGGCGCGATTTTCGCGCGCAACGCTTACAGCCCCGAGTTCGCCGACCGGGTGGCCTTTGCGGACTGCAGCGAGACGGTCCGCACGTTCACTGGCGATCGCGCGGAGTTTCT
>DATCFX010001449.1:0-5861 GCA_036509275.1 Pirellulales bacterium
AAGCACTTACGTCAATCCCTGGGGAAGTTGGGCTAGCCCCGCGATGGCCCCAAAGCACTACGCGACGCGGTAGGCGTCGTGCCGCGTAAGCTCCCATAGCTGTCTAAAGGACTTATGGGAATGCGTGCCCAGGGCTGGAAAAGTGCAAAGCGCCGCGCAGCAAAGACTTGCGTCAAGACCAATAGATACCGATGATTTGCCAGTTGATTAATGAGCGCAAGTCTATTAAAATGCCGATGTTAGGTAAAAGCGGTTGATGAGCATTGTTGGTTGTGGTACAGCTTGCCACTTTTTTCTAACCAGTCAAAACCTGCCAGCGAGACCGTCCCGGCCCATCCGGTCCAAATGCCGACAATCTTGCCGGAATTTTCCGATTCGCGCTTGCGGCGGTTTGCGGTGTGCGCATCCATCGTCGATTCGACGGTTATTAGTCGCTATCGTGACCATGAGCCCGTCGACATGGATGCCCAGAATGCCGATGGGCAGTGGTATCACGTTCGTATTGGATACCGCGCCGCGACGAAGGAACTGCCAGAGGACATTCACCTGCACATCGACGGCGTGCGGTCCTTTAGGCCATCGAAGGCCGCGCCAACAACGACCCTCGAAAAGGTCGTCGCATTCGTCGATGGTTTTCTTGGCGTTGACGCGAGACTTTGGGTGAAGGGCGCCTACGAGATTCCCAAGGACGCGCTGCCACGCGAGGGGATTATTCAGGCGCTAACTGGCATTAAGACGACGGCTGGTGGAAAAGGTATCGTTCTATCGGGCGCCAGAATGACATTTGAAGATCGGGCTGCTCCGTTCAGCCAACTTGAGTGGACAATCAATGGCGATGTTGCGGATGTTACGTTGGTCGCAAACAGTGACGCCGTCATTAGCGAGAGCTATCTCTGTGACGCAGTGTCGCTCTTGACTGACGGTATTGCACGATTTGTCGTCGAAGGCGCCGAGGTGACTGATGGGTAGAAATAGGCTTCTCGACTACGAGGAAGGCGGGCATGACCTGCGCGTTCCCCTGGAAGATTGCTACGGAGGTGCGCGCGAAGAATCCGGACGAACTTTCGTCGACGTTCAATTCGTCACAAACTCGCCGCTGGAGGCAAAGGCGAGAATCGAACTTAACTTCCGAGTTGCCGCGTTGGAGGGGGAGATGCGCCAAAGGCGCCGGGAAATGGCGATCCAGGGGCATCGTATCGCGTATCTTGAAGCTCAGCTTGCACAGAAGAACGGCCAGCCGACCTATGCCGAGGCAATCAATGCCAGGGATGCGATTGAGGCATTTACCCGCGAATTATTTGGCAATGTCTCCGTTACTGAGCGTGATGACGAAGAAACGGCGGGCGATCGTCATTTCGTGTTCCACGTGAATTCGGCCGCAACCATTGACGATCTTATCGCGCTCAGCGATAAGTGGCACACAGAAGTTGCGTCGCTGCCAAACCGCCTATCTGGCTTATTTCGGCTGTCGCTTGACATTGCGAAATGAACGGCACACAGTTTTATAGCTTCGCTATTTCGCTAGCGAAGGGGCCAGGACCAGCCGAGTTTCGGTCCTGCACAAGCCGCGCGTACTACGGCGCATATCATCGCGCACGCGAACTTATTGAGCACTACGGCGTCTCGCTCCCCGGCGGCACAGAATGGCACAAGAAAGTACGCTGGATTCTTGACCAATCCAATGATGCCGCAATCAAGAAGGCGAGCGCTAAACTGAACTCTCTCCGTGACGCTCGAAACGACGCAGACTACCAGCTGTCAGATTTGCAGCCGGAGAATGCTAGATCCGCCGAATTCAATTTGCGAACTGCAAAAGAAATCATCGACCTTGTAGATGCGTACATCGCAAGCGGTAAATCCCCCGGGCGCACCGCAATTCGCGAGTATTCCAAGGATACCCTGAAGCTAATTGTTCGTTGAGCGCGAACCACATAAACGCGCATCGCGTCTGGTTGATATGCGGACGACACGAGTGCTCCCACTTGATCTCAACATGCAACTGGAGAGCAGCCAGCGCCCTGGCTGGCGCAGGGCTCTTATAAGCCCCATTAGGGACCGGCAATAGCCGGCTGGGTTCGATTCCCTTCTTTCCGCTAAGCCTTCTGCTTGGCCTTCACAAGCCGCCAGATAGCCTCTGTAGCCGCTTCGGAGCGACTCCAGCCCTTATCTGCGGCCAGTGCGTCCAGACTGGCTATTAGGCCCTCTGGCACCGATACGGCAAGCGTAGCCGCGCGCCCCTCGCTTGGGTTCGCGACCTTGCGACCTGCGGCTGCGCGCTTCCCGCCGTGTTGTGCTTTGGCGAAGCTGGCCGGTCACGTTTGGCCGTTCGATGAGCTTTTCGACGCGGTTCTTGGTCGGCAGTAACTTGCTAGGACACTACCCCGGGCGCCGCGGTAGTTGCGTAACCGGCGGAAAGTCGCCAAACTCGTAGCGGACCGAAGACCGGTTATCGGGGGCCGACGCCATGTCGCTGGGCACGCGTATCGATCGCAGCGCGAGCATCCAATCCCAACCGCTGCCCGCAGCGGCCGCTGGGGATCTGTTCCAGCGTTTTGCCGCTAGTCAGGTCGACGGCTTTCGCGAGCAGTTCGTCAAGCCGCTGCTGATCCGGTTCGGCTTTCATGGCATCTCGAACAAGCATGCCGCCCAAGAGTTTGGCCGCGATTATGTGTTCTCGGAGTACGACGCGCTGGGCCAATCGCGGCATTTGCTCGCCCTCACCGAGCACGCTGAGCGGATTTCGCTGCCTGGCCAGGCCGAGCGGTTGCTGACTCGCGTGCGGCAGTGTTTTCTGGCCTCGTACTGCCTGCCCACCGCGCCCGACGAGCAGCGCTCGATCTCGGCGGTGTACGTGTTCAATACGGGCGAAATGGCCGACGACGTGGCCGCGCACATCCGCCGCTCGCTGGCCAAGACCATGTCGGCCAACGTGCATTTTCTCGGCGGCCAGCGGCTCCAATGGATGGCCGATCATTTCTCGCGGCACCACGACCGCGATGCCCGACTGCGGCTCGAGGCGCTGCTCGTGCAACTGCGGCTCAACGAGCACATTTGGACCGAGCTGCGCAAAGGCATCAGCCTGGAGAACGAGCCGCCCACGTGGGACATGCGCGGCGGACTGCTGGGCGGACTGGAGGATTTCCTGACTCGCCCGGTCTTGCCCGAGCGGATTCCCGTGGCCGAAGTGGCCAAGCTCTGGCAGCGGGCCAAGACAATCCAGGGCGTCTCCATGCGCGGCTACCTGACGCTGGCCCCCGCAGCCGCCCGGGCCAACGATCTGAAGCTGCTGGCGGCTGTCTGCCAGGACGCCATTGCCGGTTCGGCCGCGCTGCGCGAGCGGATCACGCAAGCGCTCGGCGATTTTTCGCCCGTCACGATTTGAGCCCTACCGGCGCTCCGGTTGCCGCAGCAACTCGTAGCGATGCACCAGGGGCACGCGCAGCCGGGCAATCTCGGCCTCTTGCTGAGCCACGAGCCGAGCGATGCGGGCGACTTCGGCTGGTGTCTGCGGCTGCCGGTCGTGAGCGTACAGTTCGTTTTTCTTGATGATGGTCCGTCGCAGCGCTTCCAATTGCTCGAGTTCGGCTGGGCAGTCCAACCCCACGCCTTGCTCCCAAGCGTCGGACGAGGCCTCGGCCACCCGGCGCCCGTCGATCGTGAGTACGTACCGGCCGGGCTTCAGGCCGTTGAGGGTCAACTGCCCGGTATGGCCGGGACTCCGCACCGGGGCCGTCAGTGGCAACGATGTCGACTCGAGTCGGAACGCGAGCTTTTCGGCCGTGCGCTGGAGGCCATCGAGCTTCGCGCCGCTTTGGTCGACCGTGCGGCCATCGGCGTCCAATGCGAGCTTCCAGCCCGAGGGCCGCAATTGAAGATCGTTTTCCAGCGCGGCCGAGGTGATCCAATATCCGAGCTGGTTGAGCCGCACGCCGTCGTCGGTCCAAAAGGGCGTCGCCGCCGCCTGCCGCACCGGCGCCAGCCAGCGTTCAAGATCGAGGAACAAATACTCGCGCGTGATGGCCAAGTCGTGCAGGGCCTCGACATAGTGCCAGAGCCGCTTGTTCTGCGCGGCGGGATCTGGCGCTGGCGGCGGTAGACGCTCCAGCCGCAGCGGCGCCAGCACGATGATCCGCGCGCGGGTCGCCGCCAGCCGATCGAGCAACCGCTTCAGACCATCCGTGAACCGCTCCAGCCCGGCCTCGCCGGCCGACGATTCGCGGCTGCCGTACGCGAAAAAGATGACCGTGGGCTTGAGCGCCGCGACGTGCTCGATCCGGGCCTGGAAGTCATCTTCGGGCGTGCCGCCGCCGGTGCGAGCTTCGCCCCACACCGTGTCGTCGGCAAGACCCAGATTACGAAACACGATGTTGGCCTGCGGAAAGTGGCTGACCAGCATCGTTTCCCAGTAGCCGTAGAGCGGTTCGCGCTCGATGGTCGTGCTGCCCAGCAGCACGACGCGATCGCCATCGTGCAATGCGAACTCGGCGCGTAGCGGGCGAGCGGCAATGCCTAAGGCCAGCAGGCACAGCATCAGAACCGGCGGCAAACGCAGGAAGATCAACGGCGCGCAGTCCGAGCAGAGAGGGGCAAAGTCACAAAACCGGCAGGACCCCTGCACTGTAATCGCCGCTCATGGCCGCGTCGAGGGGGCCGGAACCCCCTGGCCTACGCAACCACAAAGCCGCGATCGGCGATCGCGCTAGCGCCGAACTCAGGCGCTTACGCTGCTCGGCGGGGAGCGGCGGGCACGGCACCGGGGCGCCGGGGCGGGGCGGGCAGGCGCTCGCCGGAGATTTCTTCGTCCGCCTGCAAGGCCACCGCGGTCGAGCGGCCGTACAGTCCGCGCAAACTGCTGTAAATCGTCACGCACACGAGAGCCACTCCCAGAATCAACAGCCCATCGGTTGCATACAAGTTGCTGCTGTGCATCGCCGATTGTTCCTTTCGAGAAGCGCGCTTGCGACCGCCAGTGCGGTGCAACAGGCTTATCGACCGGCCGCCGTCGGCCACTTGCGGCTGTTCGCGCGGGGCATCACGCGCGCGGTGCCGACGGCCTAAGTTAGTCCGATCTGGCTGACTCTGCGGCGCCGAGTAGCGGGTGAACGTAACAATTCCGACAGAATCAGCGGCAGACAGGAAGTCTCACGACTTCCGCTACGTGGGGCGCGTTTTCCGGCCGCGCCGTTGAGGCAAACTTTGCCGAGTTGCGATGAAGCCTGCCACCGCCCCGCTACTTCGCCGCTTGCCGGTGAAATTCGAGCATGAAATCGCGAAGTGCTTCCACTCCTTCGCGGGGCATCGCGTTGTAGATTGACGCCCGAATCCCGCCCACCGAGCGGTGACCCTTCAGATAGTGCAGCCCACGGGCCTCGGCCTGCTTGATAAACGCGCTTTGCGTGGCGTCGTCCTTCAGGCGGAAGGTGACGTTCATCAGCGAGCGGCATGCCGGCTGCGCGTGTCCGCGATAAAAGCCCTCGCTGCGGTCGATCACGTCATACAGCAGCTTGGCCTTAGCCTGGTTCTGCTCGTGCATCGGCTGGAGTCCGCCCACCGTCTTTTCGAGCCAGCGCGTGACCAGCAGCACGATGTACGCGGCAAATACCGGCGGCGTGTTGGGCATCGTCTCTTCGGCGTAAAGCCGGTAGTTGAGCATCGATTGCAGATCATCGCTCGAGCGGGCCAGCAAATCGTCGCGGATGATGACGATCGTGATGCCGGCCGGCCCTGCGTTCTTCTGCGCGCAGGCGTAGATCAAGCCGTACTTCTCGATCGGCAGCGGGCGCGACAGAAAATCGCTCGAGGCATCGCACACCAGCGGCGCCTCGCCCACAGCCGGCTCGTCGAGGAACTCGACGCCCTGG
>DATCFX010001450.1:0-2135 GCA_036509275.1 Pirellulales bacterium
TTTTTTCGGCCGATCCTTATTCGATCTCGATGAGTTTCAGCACTTCGCCGGCGGTGGTGAATTGCCCGATTAGGAATTGGGTCAGCAAGTGATGGCCCAGCAGGGTGCGGTTGGCCCCGCCGGTGAAGGAGCGATAGATCAACCAATTCTGCCGGCCGACTTGCACGCGATAGCCCACGGCCGCGTCGCGCGGCTGGTTTTCGCGGTTCTCCGCCACCGTGAGCCCTCGCCAGGTGAGCGGCAGTCCCAGTCGCGAACGATTCAAATCGAACCACAGCGGCGCGAACAGTCCGCGGCCCGAGGGGGTGGATTGCCGCAATCGCAACCGGCCGTCGCCGAAGGTAAGCCGTCCGGCCCGCGCGTCGCTGCGCCATTCGCCCAGCGCCACGGGCAGGACCGTGGCCTGGGGCTTCTTGGCCGCCAGCCACGCCTCGCACGTCTCTTCCGCCACCAGCGAATTCAGGTCTGGTCCCAACGTAAACGCGACGTCGTATTCCAGCGGCATCGCCTCGCCGGACAACATGGTATCGGCCGAAAACAGAAACAGATCCCGCCGGGCCAGGTACATTTGCCGCTGGATCCGGACCGAATTCTCCAGCAGCATCTCGAGTTCGACGTAATCGCCATCCTCGTCGGAGACCCAGCAGACTTCTTCCCAGCCGCTGGCGGGCTCGAGCAATCGGCCCGCGCTGCGAACCTCCGGCTGGCAAGGGCCGCTGAACAGCACGTGCCGCCCCGCCGCTGCTTCGCACACGAGCGTCCGGCCGCTGTAGCCGACAGCCAATCGCGGGCTGGCCGGGCTCCAGTCGCGGCGCAACAAGGCAAAATCCGACCACTCAGAATGCATCGCCGGGTTCGCGCGTTTGGCCGACCAGTTGCCGCGGCCGCTGACTTCGAAGCGGCCTGGCACCTGTCCGACTTCGGCCTCCCAAGCGCACACGAGCCGCTTGACGCGGCGATCGCCCGTCAGCCGGGCGGCGGCACGCAGCAGTTCGGCATCGAGCGGCTGGCCCGTGAGCGTCAGCGTGCCGTCGACCCGTGAAAGCCGCACGGCATGCCGCAGCAGCTCGGCAAATTGCCGCTCGGCGGAAGGCGGCCAGTCGGCCTCGTCCGTTTTTTCCGCCATCGACCTCACGCGGGTCCAGCAGGCCAATAGCGGCAGCAGGCTATCGAACTGCTGAAAACGGGGCAGTCCCTCGCCGTCGAGCAGCTCTTCCATGCCGGCGACCAGCGCCTGGCGACCTTGAGCGGCCAATCGGCGGCAGGCTGTAATCTCGGGAAACATGTAGGCGAGCGTCAGCGGCAACTCGGCTGCGGCCAACTGCCAAACCAGCGGTGGCAGGGCCGTATCCAAGCCCGTCGGTTCGGCCGCCAATTCCACCAGACGCGAGAGCGACGCCCACCACAAGCGCGGCTGCACCCGACCGGCCAGCGACGGCAATGCGTGGCACCAGGCCAGTGCCGCCAGAACCGTCGGCAGATCGAGGTGCGGGCGGCGCTGGGCCGCGAGCCAGGCGGAAAGCTCGGCTTCCCAAGGGCCGGCGCCCGCGGTCTGGCCGCGCTTGCGCGGCAGCCGCTTGAGCATTCGCCGCAAATCTTGCCAGGCGGGATCGGCATCCGGCAGGCACCAGGCCAGCGGCCCGCGCGAACGAACCAGCCGCGCCAGGGGGCGCGGCCGGCGGCGGTTGCCGAGGTGTTTTTTCCAGGCTTTCCAGCCGTCGTCGCCGGCTTCCCAGCCGGCCGCATCGGCTACCGAGCGCGGCGCTGAGTCATGCCACTGGAGCTGGGCCGGAAACGCAAATTCGGCGGGCCCTGGCGTCTGCCCGCCCGGGGAATCGGAAGTGGTGACCGCCATACTGCTCGCTCGGCGCTGGATGGGCTAGAATGGAGAGGACGTATCTTAGGCATGATCGCGGTCAAGATGAACCCCCCAAGCGCGCCGGAAACGATTCGCTCGAATCGCACGATCGCGCGGGCTTTTGGAGCTGTTGCATGACGATTCGACTTTCGCGGCTGACCGCGATGATTTGCTGCGGCATTTGTGCGGCGCAGGCGGTGAGCCCTGACGCGGCGATGGCTCAAAAGGCCCCGGATCCTGCACCCACGGCGGCCGTTGCCGCCAATCCGCCGGGCTT
>DATCFX010001451.1:0-7585 GCA_036509275.1 Pirellulales bacterium
AAGAACTCTGGGCCGACGGCCAAACAGCCTGGGTCCATCCCGGAGTTGCGTCCGTAGGTCCGGCGAGCCGAGCCGGACCCGCGATCGAGCCGCCTTCCACCCCCGGCCGGGATCCGCACTAACCATGCCCCTCCCGCTCCCGCTGTTGGATACCTTCGACCGCGTACACAGCGATCTGCGCATCAGCGTCACGGATCGCTGTAACATTCGCTGCTTTTATTGCATGCCGGCCGACAACGCCGAGTTCGCTCCGCGCGAAAACCTGCTGACCTTCGACGAGATCGAGCGGTTCGTGCGCATCGCGGCGACGCTGGGCGTCAACAAGCTGCGGCTCACCGGCGGCGAGCCGTTGGTGCGCCGCCATCTCGGTCGGCTGATCGAGCGGCTGGTGGCCGTGCCGGGCATCGAAGACGTGGCGCTAACGACCAACGGCATCCTGCTGACCGAACAAGCCGCCGAACTCAAGGCTGCCGGCTTGCACCGACTGAACATCAGCCTCGACACGCTCGAGGCGGCCACCTTCCTGCGGATCGCCCGCCGGCCAGGCTTGGATCGCGTGCTCGCTGGCATCGAAGCGGCCCGCCATGCCGGCTTTCGAAAAATCCGCCTCAACGCGGTGGCCATTCGCGGCATTACCGAAGCTGAAGTCGTGCCGCTGGCTCGCTACAGCCTCGAGCGCGGGCTCGAGCTGCGGTTCATCGAGTTCATGCCGCTGGATGCCGACCGCGCCTGGGACAATTCGCAAGTCCTGTCGGGCGCCGAAATTCTATCGCTGCTCGAAGCGGCGCTAGGGCGCCTGGAACCGCTGCCCGTGAGCAACCCCAGCCAGCCCGCCACCGATTTTCGTTTTGCCGACGGCTCCGGCACGGTCGGCTTCATCAACCCGGTGACCGCGCCGTTTTGCGGCGATTGCAACCGCTTGCGATTGACTGCCGAGGGCCAACTTCGCAACTGTCTCTTCTCGACCGAAGAATGGGACCTGCGTCCCCTGCTCCGCGGCGCGGCCGACGATGCGACCATCACCCACGCAATTCGCGCCTGCGTTGCGGCCAAACGTGCCGGCCACGGCATCAACAGCGATCACTTCCTCCGCCCCGCGCGCCCCATGTTCCAAATCGGCGGCTGAAAAAAGCGTCAGATTTCTTCGCCTATTGTGGCCGGACATTTTTTGCCTTTAGGATCGACCGAAAAATAACTTCTCCGCAAACCCCTCGCCCCTTGCGGGAGAGGGCAGGGAGAGGGGCCGGCAAAAACGGAAGTTATTTTTCGTTCGATCCTTAGCTTGCATGAGCGTGGTGGGGACCATACAATCTGTAATTGAGAATCAGTCTCAACTGTGGTTTCGCGGCTGCGCTCTTAGAGGATGTTCTGGTGGACGATTTGATTCCGCTCAGTTGCCTGCCGGCCGGCAGTCGGGCCGAAATCGGCGCCGTGCTGGGCCAGCCCGAGCAGGTTCACCGCTTGGAAGAACTCGGTCTTCGCGGTGGCAGCGTGGTGGAAATGGTTCAAACGGGCAGCCCGTGCATCATTCGGCTGGATGGCCAGAAGTTCTGTTTTCGGGCAGACGACCTACTGCAAGTCCTGGTGCATGGCGGGAGTCCGGCATGACACGACTCGCAGACTTGAAGCCCGGCCACGGTGGACGCGTGCGGCAGATTCACGGCGACGACGAAATCAGCCTGCGGCTGCTGGAGATGGGACTGACGCCCGGCATCGATGTCAGCATCGTTGGGGCCGCGCCGCTGGGCGATCCGCTGGAACTGCAATTGCGTGGCTACCGCCTCAGCGTTCGCAAGACGGAAGCGGCCCGCGTCGAACTCGAACCCGCCCAATAAACACCGCCCATCCCTGCGCACCGATCGGAGCGCTCATGGGCCCCGCACGTGGCCCGCTCGCAAGCATGACGACTGCCACCGCTCGACGTACCTGCTGCGTGGCCTTGGTCGGGAACCCGAACACCGGCAAAAGCACGCTGTTCAATGCGCTGGCCGGCGTCCACCAGCGGGTCGGCAATTATCCGGGCGTGACGGTCGAAAAAAAGCTGGGGCACCTGCTCCACGGCGACCGTCGATACGCGCTGATCGATTTGCCGGGCACTTACAGCCTGGCTCCGCGTTCGCCCGACGAGACGGTCACGGTCGACGTCCTGCTGGGCCGCCAGGATGACGTGCAGTCGCCCGACGCCGTGCTGTGCATCGTCGACGCCACGAATCTCGAGCGGAACTTGTATCTCGTGAGCCAGGTGCTCGAACTGGGTTTGCCGGTCGTCGTGGCGCTCAACATGACCGACCTGGCGCGGCAGCGGGGCATTGAGATCGACGTGGCCCGGCTCCAAAAGCAGTTGGGCACCGTGGTCATTCCGGTGCAAGCCAATCGCCGCCTCGGCCTGGGCGAATTGAAAGACGCCTTGGCCCGCGCCGCCGACCAGCCGGGTTCGACACCGCACAGCCCATTCCCTGCGCCGTTTGTCGAAGAAGTGGCCCGGCTGCAAACCTTGGCCGAGGAGCGCCTGGGGCGCAGCTTGCCGCGCTACCTGGTCGAGCGGCTGCTGCTGGATACCAGCGGCTACCTGGCCGGCCGATTGCTCGGGCCGGACCAGTGCCTGGCCGACGAGCTGCTGGCGGCCCGGGCACGATTGGCGACCGCGGGCTGCGGCGTGCCGGCCGTCGAAGCGATGGCCCGCTATGGCTGGGTCGCCAGCGTGCTGGCCGGCGTGGTCCAGCGGCCGGCCGTGTCGCCGACAACCTGGACCGATCGTTTTGACCGGCTGCTGACGCATCGCTTGCTGGGCACGCTGGTGTTCCTGGCCCTGATGTTCGTGATGTTCCAGGCCGTCTTCCGCTGGGCCAAGCCGGCCATGGACTTGATCGACGGCCTCACCGGCTGGCTGGGAGTTTGGGCCAGCGGCCTGCTGCCCGCGGGGGCGCTGCGCAGCCTGCTGGTCGACGGGCTGATCGGCGGCGTGGGCGGCGTGATTATTTTTCTGCCGCAGATCATGGTGCTGTTCTTCTTCATCTCCCTGCTGGAAGATTGCGGCTACATGGCCCGGGCCGCGTACCTGATGGACCGGCTGATGGTCCGCGTGGGCCTGAGCGGCAAGTCGTTCATTCCGCTGCTGTCGTCGTTTGCCTGCGCCATTCCGGGCGTGATGGCCACGCGCGTGATCGAGAACCGCCGCGATCGATTGACAACCATTCTCGTGGCCCCGCTGATGAGTTGCAGCGCGCGGCTGCCGGTGTACACGCTACTGATCGCCGCGTTCATTCCCAACCGGCAGTACCTCGCCGGCCTGGTCAGCCTGCAAGCGCTAGTCATGACCTCGATGTACTTGTTGGGCATCGCGACGGCCGTGTGCGTGGCCTTCGTGCTCAAACGCACGCTGCTGCGCGGGCCGACGCCGCCGTTCGTGCTCGAACTGCCGAGCTACAAATGGCCGTCCGTCCGGACCGTGGCCTATCGCGTGCTCGAGCGCGGCTGGGCCTTTGTCCGCCGGGCCGGCACGCTGATCGTGGCCGTGTCGATCGTGGTCTGGGCCGCGCTCTATTATCCCCGCGATCCGCAAGCCGCCGAAGGACCGTTCGTGGCCCAGCGTGAGGCGCTGGACGCACGCCTGAAAAGCCTGCCGGAAGACTCGCCGCAGCGTGTGGAAGTCGAGCGGCAAATTGCCGATGTCGATCACCAGGTAGCCGGGGCCTATCGCCGCCAGAGCCTGTTGGGCCGCGTGGGACATTTCATCGAGCCGGCCGTGCGGCCGCTGGGCTGGGACTGGCGCATCGGCTGTGCGGCGATCGCCTCGTTTCCCGCCCGCGAGGTGGTGGTGGCCACCTTGGGCATCATCTACAACCTGGGTGAAGATTTGGACCTGGAAAACCAGGCAGATGCCAACCGGCTGCAAGCCACGCTGGCCGCCGCCCGTTGGGAAGGCACGGACCGGCCGGTGTTCAACGTCCCGGTAGCCTTGTCGATCATGGTGTTCTTTGCCTTGTGCGCCCAGTGCGCTTCGACGCTCGTGATCATCAAGCGCGAGACGAACACTTGGCGCTGGCCGTTATTTACATTTGCCTACATGACCACGCTGGCTTACGTGGCAGCCCTGGTGACGTATCAGGTGGGCATGCTGCTGTCGTAAATCGATGTTCAATGCTCGAGAGCCCCGCATGCATTTCGGCTGGCAGGATCTGCTGGTTACCCTGCTCGTGGCCGCGGCCGCGGGCTACCTGGCGCGGCGCGCGTGGTCGCTCGTGAGCTCCCGCCGGGCTGGCGGTTGTGGCAGCGCGTGCGGGGGCTGCGCATCGAAAAGTCCGGAATCGTCGGACATCGTCCAGATCGAGCCGCCAAAGCAGGCGAAGTAACGCTGCGATTGCCGACGAACTTGCGCGGCGAAAGCGGGCGATTGTCGGCGAGCGGCAAGCGCTAGCTTGCCGGTGCGTTACCGGGAGGCTCGCCACGTGCCCGGCAATCCGGCCACCCGCTGCTTACTTCTTCGCGGCTTTATCCGCGTCGGCCAGGATCTGGGCGTAGGCCTTCAGTTCCGGCGACACGTCGCTGCCCAGGTCGGTCTCGATGCGGATTTTACGCTCGATCTTGGCGCTCTTGCCGCCGGCGGTAAACGTGATGGGCACCACGTGGACCGACTTGCTCGTGTCGTCGATCTTGGCCACGAAGCTCGGGTCGTCGCAGTGGACGGCCTTGATCTTGAAGGGCTTCTTGGCTTGCACGACAAGCTGCTTGGTGACCTTCTGGCCCGGCTTGACCACGCCCAGGAACAGCGACGAGGGGCTCAGCGTGACCTCGGCCACGATCCGGCCTTCGACTTCGACCGGGACTTCCGTGGAGCGGGCGTCGTTGGTGACCAGCGTGATCTGGTCCTTGAAGTATCCGGCTGGCGCGTCGGGCTTGAGCCGCACTTGCAACTGGTAGGAAACATTGCCATTGCCGCGCTGCGTTTCGGCCACGCTGGCCACCAGGTGCGGATTGCCGCTTTTGACCTGCACGATTTTCCAATCGTTGCGGCCGGCGTAGTTGACTTCGAGCTTTTTCTCGGCTCCGGCTCCCTGGTCGACGCTGCCGAACTCGGCTTCGCCGGGATAAACCACGATATCGCTGCGGATATAGCCCGACACGTGCAACTGCACTTCGGCCGCGAACGGCTTGTCAATGTTCACGGTCACCGTGGCGCCTTTTTGGCCGGTGAAGCTGCGGGTATTGAAGACCGCGATGATCGCGCCTTCTTCGTAAGTCTTGAGCAAGTCTTTGCTGATCTGCGGGGTGGTGCAGCCGCAACTGGAGTGGACGCCGGAGATGTGTACGTCTTCTTCGTAGATGTTGCTGAGCTTGAAGCGATATTCGACCTTGGCCCCGCGAGCCACGGCGCCGAAATCATGGCTGGTCGCTTCGAACATCTTGCGGGCCCATTCCTGGGCCGAGGCCGAAACGGCCGGGGCCAGCACCAGCATGGCAGCCAACAATACTTTGCCAGTCACTTTCGCGACCTCCCTGGGGGGCTTGGCTTTGCCGCGGCGAGCCGGGCGAATTACCTGTCAGCCTCTGCCTCTGCCTCTGATAACCTGTCAGCCGACACCTGTTACCTATCAGCCGCCCCGATAGCGGCTGTCCGCGCACGCAGACTCGCTGCCCGACTTCGCGGCAGCTTTCCGGAATTATATCAACTTCGGCCAGCCGGCAACTTAAGGATGCTCTGGGTTACAGATCTCTTCGTCCCCGCACTGGCAAAAAGCCCAGCCTTCTCCCCCTAACGCGCCACCATCCGCTTAGTCGCTACTGCCGCGCGGCAAGGTCCACCGGGAGCTCGGCAAGTTTGGACGATTTTATCGGCTGTGTCGATTGGCGCGAATTCAGAAAACCGCCTACCTGGGGGGCTGCCGGTAGAGATGGGAGCGCGGACCAGCTATTGTTTTCGGTGTCCCGTTCGATTGGCCGTGTCTCTGGTCCGGCCGCTGGGCATGGGTTAGGATGCCAGGAGCGGGGCAAATTGAGGCAAGCGACAGGACCCCGGACAGAGCTTGAGGAGGAATCTGCAATGCAGGCGGCGGTAAAGCGCTTCCCGCGGCGGCACGTGAGCCGATGGGCGTTGACGGCGGTGGTGGCCCTATCCGGCGCCGTCGGCTGGGGGCTGCTGGGCTGCGGGGCTGAGACAGGCCCATCACAAGAAAGCGGCCCATCCACACAGGACGGTTCGGGCGCGAAGGCCGCCGAGACCGGGGGCGTGCAACTGGCCCGCGCCGAAGACGTCCCGCTGCACAACCCCTTCCAACAACAGCGGGCGCGTGGCATCAAGGCCCCGTCGCTGAGCGGCGGCGTGGACTGGCTGAATACCTCCGGACCCTTGGAGTTGGAAAAGCTCCGCGGCAAATTCGTGCTCATCGATTTTTGGACCTATTGCTGCATCAACTGCATGCATATCCTGCCCGAGCTCAAGGAGTTGGAAAAGACCTTTCCTAACGAACTGGTGGTGATCGGCGTCCATTCCGCCAAGTTCGACACCGAGCGCGACTCGAAGAACATTACCGACGCCATCCTGCGCTACGAGATTCAGCATCCGGTCGTCAATGATTCGAAGCACGCCATCTGGAACCGCTACGGCGTCAATACCTGGCCCACCTTGCTGCTGATCGACCCGGAAGGTTATCTGGTATTCGGGCTGACCGGCGAGTTCAAGGCCGAGACGATCGCCCACAAGCTGCGGTCGGCGATTCCCTGGTATCGCAAGAAGGGCGAGTTGAACGAGACGCCGCTGCACTTCCACCGGGCCGCCGATTCGGCAGTCGATACGCCGCTACGTTACCCTGGCAAGATCCTGGCCGACGAAGCCGGCGGCCGGCTATTCATTGCCGACAGCAACCACAACCGGATCGTCGTCGCCCGTTTCGACGGCACGCTGCTGGACACGATCGGCAGCAGCGAGATCGGCAAGGCCGACGGCAACTACCGGACCGCGTCGTTCAATCATCCACAGGGCATGGCGCTCGACGGCGACACGCTGTACGTGGCCGATACCGAGAATCACCTGCTGCGCAAAGTCGACCTGGCGAAGCAGCAAGTCATCACCATCGCCGGCACCGGCAAGCAGGGCAGCGGATTTCCGGGGGCGGAAGAACGCCGCGGCTTGCACAGCAGATCGCACGCGCACTGGGTCGGCAATCCGCCGGTGACGCCGCTCAACAGCCCTTGGGACCTGTGCATCCACGGCAAGTTCCTGTACATCGCCATGGCCGGACCGCACCAGATTTGGAAAATGCCGCTCGATGAAAGCGAGATCGAGCCGTATGCCGGCAACGGTCGCGAGGACATAGTCGACGGCCGGCTGCTGCCGCCGCTGCCGTATGAAGAGGGCTTTGCCAGTTTTGCCCAGCCCAGCGGACTGGCAACCGACGGCAGCGAATTGTTCGTGGCCGACAGCGAGGGGAGCAGCATCCGCGCGGTGCCGTTCTCGCCCACCGGCAAGGTCAAGACGATTATCGGCACCAGCCATCTCGAACTGGGCCGGCTCTTCACCTTTGGCGACGTCGACGGCGAAGGGCTCACGCCCCGCTTGCAGCATTGCCTGGGCCTGGCCTATTACAAC
>DATCFX010001452.1:0-2462 GCA_036509275.1 Pirellulales bacterium
GATTTGGCTGCCAAAACAATCGTCGCCCGTCGCGCCCTGCTTGGGCCGGCCGCAATATTTGGTGGAGATTTGGTCCTCGGCCGATTTCTATGCCGACAGCGCCCGCCTCAACTCAGCTTCCAGTTCGGCCACGGATTGATAGCGCTTCGACTGGTCGTCCTGCAAGGCGTGGTCGATGACTTCAGCCAGTGGCTGGGGAATGGATGGGTCGCGTTGGCGGATGGAAATGGGCTCTTCGTTCAAGATCACGCGAACCGGGTCGACGTCCTTGCGGAAATTACGCGTGAATTGGCCGGTGAGCATGTTGTAAAACGTGGCGGCGATGCTCCACACGTCGCTCACCGGTTGGACCGAGCGGAAGTGCGTCAACTGCTCGCGCGCCATGAAGCACAACGTGCCGCCCATTTGGCCCGTGGCCGTCATGCCGGAAAAGCCGGCCTGCTCGAAATTCTTGGCCAGGCCGAAGTCGGAAATCCGCGCCGACCAGCGGCCGTCGGCCTGGTGCAGCAGGATGTTTTGCGGTTTGAGATCGCGGTGGATCACCTTGTTGGCGTGGGCGTGCTGCAAGCCGGCGAGAATCTGCAGCATCATCGGGCCGGCGGCCTTCAACGGCAATTTGCCCTTGTATTTGGCCATCCACTGATCGACGCTGCCGCCGCTGCAATAATCCATCACAAAGTAAAAAGCGCCGCCCTGGGCCCCGTGCTCGTGCAGCCGGACGACGTGCGGGTGTTTTAATTGCCGAGTGATGTCGATCTCGCGGGCGAAAATCCGCTTGGCCGCTTCTTCGACCGCGATGCGGGCCAGCATGAGCTTGATCGCCACCGTCTGATTGTCGCTCTCGCGGACGGCCTGGTAGACGACGCCCATGCCCCCTTCGCCCAGCTTCTTGTCGATCGTGTATCCCTGAATTGCGGGCTGGTGCGGATCGCGCGCGTTGCGCAGCAAGTCGCGCAGCAAGCTGCGCGCGCCGTCGCTCTCGGCCACCAATTGCCCGCGACAGGCGTTGCACACGTATTGCCCACGGCGGCCGTCGGAAACTTCCTGCGCCGCGTCCTTGCCACATTGGCTGCACACGACGGCCGTGCCCATAATCGGCGGCTGCGCAGCCGGTTGCTCGGCAGGCGGTTGCGCCGCGGCCGGGCGGATGGTGGCCGGATGCTGGGTCGTCGCCACCTCGACCAGCGATTGGCAACCATCACAAAGCATCGCGAAGTCGACGGTGTCGGCGGCATCTCCGCCCAGGTCAGCGCCGCACCGGCGACAGCGCTGGGCCGGATATACGTGCATCCGAATCGTCGTTTTGCCCACGCGGATGGAGTCGCCGTGTTTGAGCGGAACCGCGGGATGATTATAGCTGCCACCTTGTTCCGCCGTTTCGTCGGCAGCCCGTCCACCATGCTTGGTGTCGTTGATATACGTGCCGTTGCGGCTGCCGAGATCTCGCAGGTTGGCATCCGGAGGATTGACTTCGAGAATGAAGTGATTCCGCGAAACCTTGGGATCGTCGGTCAAGCGGGCGTGGCAGGCCGTATGGCGGCCGAACAGAAACGTATCGTGGGCATCAAAGGGAAACTGCCGGCCCGCGATCGCTCCCGAGGTGACTTCCAACACGACTTTCGCCGGCATTTGCCACTCCCTGCCATGCCACCATCACGTACACCCTTTCGCCGGCTCCTCGTCGGGCCGAACCGCGGGCAATTATACAGTCATGTTGGCGAGAGTTGCAAAAGCCGGCGAGAAACTGCAATGACCGCTGGCGCGACGCCCAGCGCACATAAACGAACACAACCGCATGACCAGAACGGTTGCATGCGGTTGTGCCCGTGACTTCGCAGGTGCGAGTGCCGATCAGGGCGATCAGCGTGCCTTCTCGCTTTCAAGTTTGCGTTCAAGCTTGCCCGCTTCGTGCTTGTCGCGGCGGAGCTTGCCCTCGAGTTTTCCGGCTTCGGTCTTTTGACCGCTGGTCGTGGGCGTGTCTTGGTCGACTTCATGCTCCAGCTTCCGCGCTTCGCGGCGATCCTGGTCGAACTTGCCTTGAAGCTTGTCGGCGGCCAGCTTGTCGGCATCTGATACAGACTTTTCGCGAGCCATTTTGGAATCGAGCTTGTCGGCGGCGGTCCGGTCTTTGGCGAGCGTTGATTCAAGCTTCCGGGTTTCCAGCGCTTGCTTTCTCAGATTGGCTCCTTCGGCCGCGGGCGTATCGGCTTGTCCTGCCCCAGGATTTCCGACTCGATTTGCCAAACCTCGCTCCAGAGTGGCCGCTTCGTGTCGGTCCCGCCCCAATCCGGCCTCGAGCTTGCCTGCTTCGGGACTGCCGCCCCCAGCGGCGGAATCGGTTTGTTGGACTTCTTGCTCCAGCTTCCGCGCTTCGCGGCGATCCTTGTCAAGTTTGCTATCGAGTTTTTTGGCGGCATGCTCGTCGCCCACCGAAACCGTTTTTTCCCCGTCGAGCTTGGAAT
>DATCFX010001453.1:0-1280 GCA_036509275.1 Pirellulales bacterium
GATCAGTCGCTGTTGACCGCGCCCTATCTGCTGGACCCCAGCGAAAGCGCCAACATGATCGTTGGTACCTGCCGCGTCTGGCGCGGCGCGGCCGATGGCAGCGGTTGGAGCGCGGCCAACGCAATCAGCCCAATGCTCGACGGCCGGCCGGAGCCGAACTGCAATGGCAACGCGCTGATCCGGTCGCTCGCGGCGGGCGGCGCGAATCAGCAGTCGGGCGGGGGCGCTCAGAACGATGGCGCGCAGATCGTGTATGCCGGTATGGCCGGGCTGCTGGACGGCGGCGGATCGAATGTTCCCGGCCATATCTTTTCAACTCGAACCGCCAACCTCGCCAACAGTTCCACGCCATGGACGGATCTGGCGCTGTCGCCTGTATCCAACGAGCAGAGCTACAACGGGGTCTTCAATCCCGACCACTTCGACGTTTCCTCGCTGTACGTGGACCCGCACGACTCCACCGGCGACACCGTGTATGCCACCATCCAGGGCTTCGGCGTGCCGCACCTGTATCTCTCAACCGACGGCGGTGCGGATTGGAACAATATCACCAAGAACCTGCCCGATCTCCCGCTGAATGACGTACTGGTCGACCCCAACGATGCCCGTGTCGTCTATGTCGCATCCGACGGCGGCGTATTTGTAACCCAGAATGTCGCAAATTGCGAAGGCAGCGGCGGCCAGTGCTGGAACGCGCTGGGAACCGGCCTGCCGCTGGCTCCGGCGGTTGCGTTGGCGGCGACCACCGCGGACGGCGGCCTGCTGCGCGTTGGCACCTATGGCCGCGGTATCTGGCAGACGCCGCTGCTAAGTGGCGTCCCGCAGACCACGATGACGGTTGCGCCCGTAAGCCTGACCTTCGCCGGAGAGCCCGTCGGCGCCGCCGGCAGTCCCCAAACCGTGACAGTTACAAATACCGGATCCGATAATCTGGCGGTCAGCAATATCGACGTCACCGGAGATTTTTCCGAGACCGACAACTGTACCGGCGGCCCGATTGCCCCCGGCGCAGCCTGCCAGATTCAGGTCTTGTTCACGCCTTCCGCAACAGGACCGCGCAGCGGAACTCTCACCCTAGCGGCGAACGTCTCCGGCGGCCAGCAGAGCGTTGCGCTCTCCGGCAGTGGAACCACGCAGTCCGCAATCGACGTGCTGCCCAACAACGTCGCGTTCGGCGATCAGCAGGTTGGCACGACCTCGGCCGCCCAGCAGGTAACGGTTTCGAACACCGGCGGCGGCTCCGTCGCACTCACCTCGGAAACCGTAACCGGGCCGTTCTC
>DATCFX010001454.1:0-2209 GCA_036509275.1 Pirellulales bacterium
GCTGTCGTCCTCGACGCTCGGCTCGTCGTAGTTCAGGTACACCAGAGACTGCTGTCTGGTACCGGGCAGTGGGTCAAGCGGCTTGTCATGAACCCACTGCTCTGACGGCGCCCCCCCGCGCCACAATGGTTGTCGTCCCGATAGTTCTTGTATCTGAGGTTCAGGATCTCAGGTAGTGGTGGGAGGCTGTGGAGCTTGTGGGCGAAGGTCGGCGCGGTGGGCAACGCAACGCGTTGTCCACGGCAAGCCGGCCGGTGCGCGAAGCGCATCGTCCACAAATACATAGCCTGCTTCCGGCGCCGAATTCGGCCTGGATTCCTGGAACCCTGTTTCAACAAGCAGGGGGCGACGAGAGCACACATTGGCACGATACGGACAAGCATTCAAAGACAGAGCGGTGGCGCGGTTGTTGCCACCGGAGAGCGCGGCGTTGGACGACGTCTCGCGCGACGTTGGCATCGGCGTCGACACGCTGGTTCGCTGGCGAAGTGAATCGATGAGCCGGCCCGGTCGGGATCGGGTCTGGACGGCGGCGGCGCGGTTTGAAGCCGTGCTGACCACGGCGGCCATGGACGAGGCCAGCAAGAGTGCGTGGTGTCGCGCGCACGGCACGTACGCGCAGCAGCTTGCCAGCTGGCAGCTCAACGCCGTGCAGGCGCTGGCCGAGCCCGCAGAGGCCCGAGCCAGCCCGCTGCAGACCAAGCAGGACCGGCGGCGCATCAAGGAGCTCGAGCGCGAGCTGCTGCGCAAGGACCGGGCGCTGGCCGAGACGGCGGCGTTGCTGGTCTTATCAAAAAAAGTCAGCGCGATCTTCAACACGGGCGAGGCCGAATGATCGGCCTCGAAGATCGCCAAGCTCTTGCCCTGGGAATTCACATCGCGCACGACAGCGGCGCACGACTGCACCTGGCCTGCCAGGTCGCAGGCATCGACCTGCGCACCCTGCAGCGCTGGAAGGCCAGCGACGGCCTTGTAGCGGGCGATGGCAGGCCGCTGGTCGTGCGGGCGACACCTGCCCATGCCTTGAGCCCGGCCGAGCGTGCCGCCGTGCTGAGCGCGGCCAACGAGCCGCGCTTTGCTGACGTGCCACCGGCGCGCATCGTGCCGACACTCGCCGACGAGGGCATCTACCTGGCCAGCGAGTCGACCTTCTCCCGTGTGCTGCGTGCCAATGGCCAGAACGCCCACCGCGGTCGCGCCAAGGCGCCCAGGGCCATGCGCCCGCCGACCACGCACATCGCCCGCGCGCCGCGAGAAATTTGGTGCTGGGATATGACGTACCTGCCGGCCAACGTGCTCGGCCGGTGGTTCTACCTGTACCTCATCCTGGATCTGTACAGCCGCAAGATCATCGGCTGGGAGGTGCACGCCAGCGACGACTCCGACCATGCCACTCACCTGGTGCGGCGCACGGCGCTGGCCGAGGGCATCGCAGCCCTCAAGACCAAGCCCGTGCTGCACGGCGACAACGGCGCCACGCTCAAGGCCACGACGGTGCTGGCCATGCTCAAGTGGTTGGGCGTCAAGCCGTCGTACTCGCGTCCCCGCGTGAGTGATGACAACGCCTTCTCGGAGAGCTTGTTCCGCACGGCCAAATACCGACCGGAGTTCCCCACCAAGGGCTTCGAGCAACTCGACGACGCCCGCGCCTGGGCGGTCGGCTTCGTGCATTGGTACAACGTCGATCATCACCACAGCGGCATCCGCTACGTCAGTCCCGCCGAGCGCCACGATGGTCGTGATGTCGCCATCTTGGCCGCTCGTCACGTCCTATACCTCAAAGCCCGCGAGCGCAATCCAGCGCGATGGTCAGGCAACACGCGCAACTGGTCTCACATCGGCATCGTCACGCTCAATCCCGAGCGCGACTCCGTCGTCACAGCACACCTCAGGAGCATCGATACCCAGCCTTTAGCAGCATGACCGAGGCGACAACCCACTTGACACGCGCCGAGACCGTCGGGGCGGAAGCGGCCATCGGTGTCAGAAGCCTTTGGCCGCTTTCGTTTCTGCTCGGCGAACAGGTGTCAGCCGAGGAATCAGCATATCACCGCCGTACGCTAAATCTGGGGTCTTTGTTGCCAACAAGCACTACCTATAGCGTATTCACAGGTGGATTTTTCACGATCCGCTTTGCACCCGCCGGGTGTGTAAATGTCGATGTCCTTGTCGCCACGAAGCAGTAGCGCTTGACGCTGGCCGGTGAGCA
>DATCFX010001455.1:0-1646 GCA_036509275.1 Pirellulales bacterium
TATTTGGCACTGCCGTTTGACGAGCAGGTGGGTTTTTTGCGCCATCGGCTGAGCGGCGTTTTGCAGCGGGGCTGCGACCGGCTTTGGGCCCGGGCGAAAAAGCCGTGCCAAATCGTGTTGATCGCCAGCCGAGCGCTGGACGAAGCGGCCGGCCCGCTCACGCAGCGGGTCGCCGACCATTTTGTCGAGTGGATGTCCAATCCACCGGTCGTATTTTTTGTCTGCCAGGACGGCTTTTCCCCGCAACCGCTGCCGCGGCTCGACAAGCTGGCCGGCGAACTGGAGCCCGCGCGGCAAACGCTCTTGAATTCGCGGCTGCTGGAATTGTTTCAAGCGGCCGAGGAACCTGGCCGTTGGGAGCAGATACCCAAAAAGGCTTACAGTAAATTGGTCCCCCCGAAATGATCGACCAAACCATCGCTTCTCCACAATTGCCTCTGCCCGCCTGGAAGCAGCCAGGGCGCGAGACCGAAAGTGTCATGAAAGTTCTGATCGCCGAAGACGACCCGGTTTCGCGCCGTCTGCTGCAGAGCTATCTGGTCAAATGGGGCTACGAGGTGGCTGCCGGCGCCGATGGCGCCGAGGCTTGGCGGCTGTTCGAGCAGGATGAGTTTCCGATCGTGATCAGCGACTGGATCATGCCCGAGATGGACGGCTTGGAACTGGTGCGGCGCATTCGCTCGGTCGAGCGGCCGTTTTATGTCTATGCCATGCTGCTCACCGCCCGCAGCCAGAAGGAATACGTCGTGGCGGGCATGGAGGCCGGCGCCGACGATTTCATCACCAAGCCTTTCGATCGGGAAGAGTTGCGCGTGCGGCTGCGCGAGGGCGAGCGGATCATCCGGCTGGAGCGCAACCTGGCCGAACAAAACCGCACGCTTCGCGACACGCAGGCCGCGCTGGTGCAAAGCGAAAAGCTGGCCGGCCTGGGGCATCTGGCCGCCGGCATGGCGCACGAGATCAACAATCCGATCGCCTACGTCACCAACAATATCGCCGTCTTGCGGCGCGACATGCTGGCCGTGATGCAACTGGTGGTCAAGTATCAGGCCGCGCGCGAGCCGCTCGCCCGCGCGGCTCCCGCGGTGGCCGCCGAGCTCGAGCGGCTGGAGCAGGAAATCGATTTACCCTTTGTGCAGGCGAATCTCGAGCGTCTGCTCGATAAGTCGGTCGACGGCCTGCAGCGCGTGCGCGACATCGTGCGCGGCCTGCGCGATTTTGCCAAGCTGGACGAGGCGGAGTTCAAGGAATTGGATCTCAACTCGGCCGTACACTCCACGCTGGAAATGCTGCGGCACGAAATGACCAGCAAAGAAATTCACGTCAGCACCGAGCTCGAACCGTTGCCGCCGCTGGAAGGCCATCCCGGCAAGATCAACCAGGTGCTCTTGAATCTGTTGTCCAACGCCGTCCAGGCCTGCCCGGCCGGCGGCCACGTGGCCGTGTGCACCAGGACCGAGGGGGCGCAGGCCGTGCTCGAGATCGACGACGACGGTCCGGGCATTGCCCCCGAGCATCTGCCGCGGATCTTCGAGCCTTTTTTCACCACGCGGTCGGTGGGGCAGGGCAAAGGGCTGGGCCTGGCCATCAGCTACGGCATTGTGCGCGATCATGGCGGCACGATCGAGGTCGACACGCAAGTGGGC
>DATCFX010001456.1:0-1036 GCA_036509275.1 Pirellulales bacterium
GGGCCGCGCCCGGCGAAACGCGATTTTGCGGCGGAGGAAGAGGCCGGGCGTCGGCTGACTAACGCCCATATTCAGCTTCGGCGCGGCCTGACGGCGGAGGCGGAAGCTTCCGTGCGGGCGATTTTGGCAGAGCATCCCCACGACGCCGGGGCGTATGAACTCCTAGGCGATATTCAAACAGCCCGTGATGATTGGGAAGCGGCCGGAGTTTCCTACCAATCGGCCTTGCACTATGAACCAGGGCGGGTCTCGGCGGAGGCCAAGTTTGGCAAAGCGACCATGCGCCGGGCGGAGCGGCAGCGGCAGGAGACACTCGGCGTCGCCTATGCCGCGACCGAGACGGCGATGGTGCGCCGCGAGAATGGTTCACGCGGGGCCTGGCCGGTCATTCTCGGCTCGGCGCTGTGCCCGGGCCTGGGCCAAGTCGTCCAGGGGCAGACGCTCAAAGGCGCCATCCTCATCGGCATCTTCCTGCTGGGTTTGGGACTTCTGACCGTGCTGTCGCGCGGCGAGTCGGGACGTACCTTCTTTGGCCCTGCCTTTTGGATTGTCAACGCCGTGCTAACTGCCGACTGGATATATGCCGTCGCCGATGCCGCCCAGGCCAGCTCGCGCGGCAAAGACTGACCCCACGCGCCACCGTGAAACAAAACCTTCCCCCGGTTGTCTAAGACGCGAGACCACACCCAATTCCATCACACAATTTCAACACGATTTTTATGGTTAGAGGAGACAACTGCATGTATAAACGACAACGCTGGGGCGGGATGGCTCTGGCGCTGCTGGGGCCGGGAGTGGCATTGGCCGCCTTGCTGACCGCCGGCTGCGGCAGCAGCGGCAGCGATCCGACCGCTCGGATTATGAGCATCAACCTTTCCCCCAATTCCGGCACGTCCGGCGTTCTGGTGAACGGCGCGGCCAACGGCGGCGACCTCAACTTCGGCAACAGCAGCCCGTTCAATTACATCGGCCAGGGCCTTTTGACGTTCGGTTTCTCCACCGGCGCGACGCTGCCGACAACCGGCACGGCGCCGGT